>JAHLWT010000179.1 GCA_019057775.1 Promethearchaeota archaeon | reverse complement strand
CATATTATCTTCTTTATACTACAAATCTATTCAAAAATCCTTCTTTTTTAAAAAAATATCAAAAAATAGAAAAAGCCCTTCAGCAAAATGCCAAAGGGCTAGTTATTGTCAAGCTCCCCAGACTGAACGATTATAGAACTTTTTGTATGAGTGATGAAACTGGTAAAGTGTGTCAGAAGTTAGAGGAAGCAATGAGCATTTGTTAGAAATTAAAAAACAGAATAACTCTTAAAATAAAGTTACCGGGTTATTGAACTGGCACACCTTCACCATTTATCTAATTTAAAAGCATTATATTAATTGTCTAAGAAAATAGGATGTGCTCTGCTTGTTTTATTTATCATCTACAAATATCAGAATTTGTATCTTCGTAAACATTAGCAATTACAAAATAGTCTTCAATTTTTACAGGGATTAGAATGCGGTGATACATACTACCTTCAAATTCGTCCATATTCGATAGTTTATCAGGAAGATATTTAGAAATAAATATTTTAGCATCAATTTCACCCCTAGCTGGTTCCCATCTAAAATACTTTAATCCAGCATAGCTCGAAATTTCTCCTTTGATTTTGCATTCTTGCCAGATACCTTTGATCTCCTCTAATATATTCCTATTTGAAGCGCCTGGAGCTAATGTTCCATATACTACAAGTTTTTCATCTGGCTTATCAAAAATTAATTCCAGCAGTTTAAGAAGGTTTGGCTTAACTACACCGGAGACTTTTTCATCTCTTTCTGATTTTTTCAAATCAGGACCATAAGGAGTTTTTTCTCCATGAGCAATGTTCGACCTTACAATATAGAGAAGTTGCGCAGCCTTCTTTAGTAATTTTTCTTTCGTATCATCTGAAGGTGATTTTTTAAAATTTTCATACGCATTTACTAACTTACGATGGTTTTTCGTAGCTTTTCTTATTAAATTAGGCTTTATCTCTATGTTTGGTAAATATCCATTCCTACGAAACGTATCGTGATTCATAATGTGAGGTTCAAATTCGACAAATTGCTGGAGTTCTTGACTTTTAAGAAATTCTTCAACATATATATCGGGTACCCCTTCAAGAAATAGATTGAGAAGGGATTCATTGTCTGATCTCTCTGGTATGTTTTGAAAAGCATTAAAAGCAGTCCAAGTTTTATTCAGAGCATCAAAAAGGCATCTACAAAATAAAGTTTTTTTATATGTATAAACTTTTTTCGCGTAATTTATATGATATAATGCCTCTACTAAATGGCGAATCATATTTTCTGTTTGCCACCAACTCAACATAAGTCGACCTCCTAGCTTTCGCATTATTGCTAACAAATATAATGCCACCTTTAGTGACCACCACTTTTTAACCTAGTACATCTATACCTATTTATCTAATTCAAAAATATAAAATAAATGGGACATATTTCTATTTATCGAGAATCGACTCCTGTCACACTTCAGAATGTTCTCCTTCAAGAATCTGTTTTGCAGCTTTTAAAAAGTTTGTTTTAGCGGCATGTGGAAGCTCACGGTATTTTTCAAGAAGCCACTCAATAGCTAGTTTATTGAGATGTTCTTCTATCTGAATAATCATCTTACTAAGATCTTTCATATCATGTTCAGTAATAAAAGGTGGGGGCTTGATTGCTTTTGAATGTAAATTATTTGCTTCAGCTGTTGCCATTGTAGAGATTAAAGCATATTCTGATTTAATATTATTGATCCATAATGAACTTTTCTCATTTCTTTGTTGCGTAATATTTTTTATAAAACGTGGCAATATTTCATCAATAGACCACGGTAATTCTTCTTCCTTAAAGCTTTCCTTTATCACTTTAATGAGTTTTTCCGAAAGAGTATTAAATTGTTGCCATGTCAATTCTTCATCTTTTAGTTTTAAACAAAATCGTTGAAACATCTTTAAAGCTTTTTCCATTGCATACAAATCTTCAAGATCCATTTCACACCCCTCGAATATTTTAATTAAAGTAGAAACTTCCAAATGAAGATTTTCAAGTTCCTTTTCAGAATGAATTTGTGTTTCCCATAAGGCGGAGGCACGATTCATAATCACTTTTTCTGTCTTTTTTAAATTATTAAGAAATTCAAGGAGTTGAGTAAGAATTTTATTTAAAATATCTAGATTAATTTGTAAAGATAGCTCCTCTATTTGGGATTTATATTCATTGCCAATTTTAAGTAAACTTCTTATTTTGGCTACCCGGACAATACGAAAAGCATCCTCTTTATTTTGTATGAAATAAGACTGTATTTCACGAACTAATTGTTTTGCTTGAGCTGTAGTTTCCGCTCTTTTCACTAACTCGCTTGTCCTATTCTCGAGTTCTTCATATTGTACTATTAGTCCAAGTTTTCGAAGGTTACCCCCTACAAGATCCAGTAACCAGTGTTTAAAGTAACCTATTTTATCAGGTTGATCTCCTCTTGGTGATTGCTGTGAAAGCCAATGGGAAAAAATCTGAATTATTGCTTGTTTAGATTTTTCTATATGAGGCGTAAGCTCATCTATTTGATGATCTGCCCAAGCTGGGACTTCGGTTATCATCTGCTTTTTGAGTTTTAACAAATCTGATGCCCCTCGACTTAATTCATTAACTTCATCCTTCGCATCGCCTTGCTCGATTCGCATTAATGCATTATTTATATCTTCATCCATTTTTTCAAGAGCCTGTTTGGCTTCAATACTTTGCTTATTAAGATGTTCATAACGATATATAATTGATGGCGAAATTGGAATTCGTCTTTTAAGTTCTTCTGCTCTTTTTGCACACTCAATTTTCCCATAATAACTTTTTTCATTTTCCCATTCATCCAAAAGGATCCCCCATTCAAAAGAATCCTTACCAGGTTTTATTAATTCTACATTCTGTAATAAATTGATATCAAGGAATTTCCCTTTAAAAATGCCATCCTGAAGCATTTGAGAAATTGCAACTTGTTGTCCATTTAATTGTGTTACTAAATTATTAATCCTTGGAGTAATATAGACTCCTAACAAAAGTCCAGCGGAAGCAATATTTGCGCCATAAGGGGGACAACAAATTTCTTTTATCACCCTTCCAATATAAAAATGATTTTTATCAGATTGTAATTGATCATCCCATTTTTCTGATATAGCTCGAACAACAGGATCTTTTGGTCGTCTTGATATAGAACCTTCCTTTGTAAAAACTCCCCAATGGTTTTTTAGAACTGTAAGGGCTCTATTTTTATCTTTTGCTGGTTTTGCGAGAATTTTATCATAATCAAGGATCCCTTGAAATAATTCATTTGTTAGCTGTAAGCATGTATTTGCGGCATTCCCTCTTGATGTAGTAAATCCATCAAAGGGGAATGGCAATATACTCGAATAGATATGATTAAATAGTTCTGTTCCTAAACGCTTTAAAAGATTAGATTCCAATTCTTGCTTATAAGAAGTTATGTAATGACGTTTTTTTATCATACTTTCTATTTGATTTTGTATCAGTTTGTACGTTTTTTCTTTATGCGCACCAATCAGATTGCCAAATTTTTCACTATCCTTTGTGCTTATATGTTCCTCTAAAACAGAATATTCTGCTAATAATTGTCCTAATTTTCCTTCTTCATCATGGAGCAGTATAACTATTACTGGTAATACTGAAACTTTATATTCATCAGCTAAATCTCTGAGTTGCTTTTTAACCTCGCTAGTGACAGCTATTAGATCATGGTTTCGATCAATATAACAATAAATAACTGAGCCACGCGGTTCATCTGTAGAAACAGCTGCTACCCAACGATCAGCAGATAGTTTAAGATTAGCTTCTAACATTTCTAGATTTGATGTTACGCCTTCGTAATACCACTCTCTTGTTGTAATTTTATTCTCTTCTGCAAAATCACAATCAAGATCTTTTAATAACTCACAGCACTCAGCTGCCTTGAGCATAAAAAGTTTTGACTTTCCTTCTTCATTATAAGTTAAAGAAACCTTTTGTCTTATAAAAGATAAAAATTGAGTTCGTGGAACTGTTTCACCCAATATATCAAATGCCTTGAAAACTTCATCCCATTCTATAACGTTATATTCATCTTGAAGCTGGTTGATGATTTGTTTCCCTACAGTAGTTTTTAATCCTGATAGTTCGCTTAAAGCTATTACTGCTTCATCCCGGTCATCTACTTGCATCCCCATCTTTGAAGCTAAAACAACAGCACGTAATATTTTTGTATTCTTTTCAGATAGCGGCTCACCATAACGAGAGAGTACAGAAGCATAGGCAAGAGTAATCGAACCCTGTTGTCCTCCTTCTTCTGAGCCAATTAGCTCTTGTTGTAATTCATCTGTCCAAAGATCAACTGGTGCTAGAGACCAAGCATCCGTTTCTGTTATTGCAGAGTTTGCAAAACGCTGAAAAATATCTCCGAGCAAAGCTAAAGCAGATCGTTCTTGAAGATGCTTACCAGAGGCTGTAAGATGATAAAGAAACCATGTTGAGAATGGTGATAAAGGCCAACAACCTTTCCGAATCACATTATGAAATTGTTCAGGATTATTCCATAATCCATGATTACGCGATTGTGGAAACCACTTATTTATGCTTTCGGATATTTTTATTGATTTTTCACGTGCTAATTCATTATTAAACCAAGAATCTATCTTATCTATATCTTGCTTATGTATGAGATTCGCAATAAGCGTCTCTAAATTAATAGATAGATAAACCTTATTTACCGTTTGATACCTTGTGATGTAACGAAGCATTTCATTTTTATACTCTGAAGAAATTCTTTGCAAATAAGCATTGAGTTCAAATTGTATAAAACCAACAAAGGTAGTTGTTTCAGAACAATTTTGAATACCCTCATATAAGTTTTGGAGCACACCGCTCCCAGCGATTTGACTTCGAGTTGTTGCAAATTCTATGTATTTTCCAAATTCATCAAATAGAAAGACTAATGAATGAAATGGTTTGCCTTCACCACAATAAGAATTTGATACAGTAGAAATAACGTCTTTGACAGACTCGCCTCCAATAGCTTGTATTAGAATTCCATGTAATTCTAAAAATTTATGAACTTTCGAATAAATATGCTCATCCTGTTCATCAAGTAATCTAAGTACATCACCAAGGTTGGCAAAATCACAGAAATTTAACAAATCTTTTTTTAGGACATCATTTAATACTTCTATTATTTTAACAGCATTTTTAAAGCGAGGTCGCAATTCATCAAGTGGTTTTGTATCAATATTCCTACTTATAACTTGCATACAAATTTGCTGTGATATCTTAGTAGTTAAGTCAAATTTTTCCATTCCATTTAGTGCTACAACAAGGCAAGGTTTATTATACTCTAAAAGTTTTAATTTTATTTCTTTTCCAATGCTTAAATCTGCTGCTTCAATATTTGACAAAATATTTTTAGATATATTAGCATCAGGGTTACTTAACAGGTTTGCAAGTGTTAAAGCTAAATGCGATTTTCCAGTGCCATAACCTGCAATCGCAAGTGTAAACGGTTGATCTTCCTCACCATAACATCCTTTAATTACAGAATTCGTAAAGGTTGCTGTATCTTGAAGTTGATGACCATGACCGATACCAACATCAGCTTGAGCAACACCATGGTATTGTGGTCCATGAAAAACAAAAACTTCGGCAGCCTTATGGCTTCTTTGCATATTATTTAAAAACCAGCTAAGGTCAACAGCTCCATTAAATAACTGATCCCCTCGATAATGTACAATATCTTTTAAAATTTGTGACATTGCTAATACCTCAAATTAAATCGTCATATATTTTCTTCCATGCCCCATCTGTACCTTTTATTGCCCGTAGCAACCATGGATTCATAGTACGGTCTACTTCAATGATTCCTTTTCTTTGAATTAATTCCAATACTTTGTTAGCATTAAAAGTAATCCACCCAGGGAGCAAACACCAGCCAGCCTCTTTATCTAACTCTGCTACTGAAATCTGATTATTATGTGGAAAATGATCACTCATAAGCTGCAATATCCATGCACCATAGGCTAAACCAAACTCATCAGCAATTGGTGCTGTTTTTCGATAAATTAAACCAGATTTATCTGACAGAACGTTACATCTATGGAATGATGCTTCGTCCTGATACATGCGAATTAGAGGACCGATTAGGTTAGATCGATTAACTTGGTATTTAAGAGCTAAATATTTTGTTAGATTTTCCCGTTGAAAAGACATGCCTAATTCATGAAATCCTTTAAAAAAAGTATAATACCAAACATCTGCCCCAAAGATAGGGCTGCAGAGATTAAGATGAGCAATCCATTGAGTAACTCTCTCCTTTAAAAAAGGATCATTCAATAAAACCGTACGTCCAAAAGATGTTAATTCCGGTTTTTTTATCCCTTTTTTATATCTATTATTCAGCTTCACTAAGCCCATTCCTTTGCAATAATCTAGAATTGAAGGTACCTTACCGCTTGAATTACCCATAGGAATACCTGTTTTAGAAGCAATATCTTGATAATTACCTATGCCTCCCGATGCAGCAAATCGAAGCATAGCATTAATATATTGACGCTCTGGTATAAATGTCTTATGAAAATTTCGTGGTAAACGATAATGCTCTGAATTATCTTTTTGCACGGTTTTATCTATCCTTAAGGGATGTGATTAAAATCGGGAACGCTTTAAATTCTAAACTACCGGTTGACTCATTCAGGCTAGGGCCAAGTGAATAGCACTCGCCTTTTTTCAGTGATGCCAATCTTTTAATCCAAACATTTATTTTTTCATCCGTGAAAATTGAAGCTATCTCTGCATATTTTTTAATCTCAGTATCCGCTGGTCTAAAAAACAATTTATGTGCTGCATTAAATAATCGATCTCTCTCATCTTTTTCTAAATTACTCATAATCTGAGTTGCAAGAATTAATGAGAATCCAAATTTGCGACCCTCGCGTAATAACTGGGCTAAAGGACTTTCTTCCCGATGATCTAAATTTTGTACTTCGTCTAATACCAAGACATGTGGATTCTCTTCAGTTCCTTTCCCACGATAGTACCAGTAAAGGTCTATAAGTAAAAACTCTGTAACTAAACGAGCAGAATCTTTTGCAAATCCTGTCAATTGAATGATATGACAATGATGTTCAAGGTCATTAAATATTTTATCCCAACTCTCTTGGTCTTCAATTCCAAAAGGATTTTGATCAACAAATGGCTGAATCTTACTAATTACACTCCCTGCAGATGTTCCAATTACGCCTTTTTGCTCTTGAATCTCTTTAAGACGTGGTATGAGATTAAATA
Source organism: Promethearchaeota archaeon (assembly GCA_019057775.1). The sequence continues at coordinate 966 of JAHLWT010000179.1, read as the reverse complement.
ATCCCATACACTTATCAGCATTAAGTTCTAACCATGATTTTATGGCTTGATATAAAACAGATTTCTGTTGATCACCAAAATTATATACCTCTGAAAAAACACCACTTACCCGCTGTGCTGTACTTACAAAACCTTCAGGTGTAAATTCTCCTGCAATATTTTCCATTTGTCGTCTGAAAGGATTGATAGCGAGCGGTTCTCTCCGAATAACATGTTGAACAGGTCGAAGTAATGTCTTTATTTCAGATTCTAACTGATTATCAAAAAAACCATTTGTGTAATCTACTATCAAAGAATTTTCTCCCGTACGGCCAAGTTCCCAAAGAAGACACTGTATCGCATAGGTCTTCCCCATACCTGAGGCGCCAAATATAAGCATATGTCGATTATTCAACTCATCATGTCCAAATTCCCAATAGACTTCTTTGAAACCCCTTATAGATTTACCCAGTAGTATTCTCTGTGGAATAGGTAGCTCAATATTGATTGCGGTATCCTGTTCTTTAGATACTGTCTCTGTTTTGGTAGATACAACAGCCTTGCTTGGCTCAGGAAAACGACTTACATCTGTCTTGCCAGAATCATCTTTTTCCTTTGTTTCACTTTCTACGCTTTTTTTATCTTTCTCTGAGCTTGGTTTTTGAATGACAGAATCAAATCGGATCATCTTTTCACCCCAAGGTAATGTTTCAGAAATTCTTGATGTGCATAGATCCCTTACAAAATCACTTCCTGCATATACTACGCCAATATCCAATTCTTGACCCTCAAAGGTAAATGGCCAAATCGCATTAAGTGAAAGTGAAATATTCTTTTGGTCTGTCCAATAAGTAATTGCAGATGCCCGCCATTTAATACTATAGTCACCTTCTGCCATGCGTTCCAACGCTGTTAAAACTCTACTTTTATCATGATGGAAATGGTAAACTAAAATGCACCTAAGGTGGAAAATAAAAATGCACCTTT
>JAHLWT010000178.1 GCA_019057775.1 Promethearchaeota archaeon | reverse complement strand
TTTTCATGAGTTTTTCTACTTATGCCTATTGATTGTGTTTTTAGGTGGGATTGTATTTGTTGACTCAGCTATGCCAGTCCCTGGTAAATTACCCTATCCAGAGACTAATCCAAGTGGATCTACTCTCTGGGGGATGAATTTGGAATATCTCAACCTAGTGATTTTAGCCATATGTATTTTTGTTTCGGCAATAATGGCCGCATTCGCAGCTTTAGAAAATTTTACCGGTACTGTATGGGGCATGGGGCGACCCACAGAAGCATTCTTACCCGAAGCTATTGTTAGACACTATCATCACGATACCGTTGAAGCATGGATTGTCTCACATCTTCATATACAACTTGCTCAATCAACAGCAATGGTTTTGATGGTCGGTTACCGCACAAGTAAAATCTCCGGTAAAGCCTATAGGGGAGTTTTGGCAGCAAACGCAGTTGGTGTAATCGTAATATCTTATGGAGCATGGGTTTTAAACCATTATGTAATTTGGGTAGGAGCGGGGATATTGATATTATGTACCTTAGCCATGGCAGGATTTGGTTTGAGGAACGTAGCAAAGGATAAAATGGGTGAAAGTTATGAATCAGCATCTCTTTTTGAAAAGATTAAGGGATTAATCAGTGATCCAGTTAGATTTACCTATTATTTTCTTTTCGTCTTTGGACAGGTCATAGTAACTGTTACTGGTATCTCTGTTGGTCTTCGAACTGACGAATTTTATCGATCACATTTTTTTATATATGTCGAATATAGTTTCAACGTAGGTCATTGGCACGTGTTATCGATATTAATAGCGACAATGTTGATGGTGAAATCTATTGACTTTTTCGGAGTTCAAGGTCGACAAAGAAAATTCATTGGATGGATGTTTTTCGTAGGTTCAATTTTAGCATTTGGTGGAGCTAATGTTTACATGCTACGCACAGTAGAAGCAGATCCAATTCCAAGTTTACTATTAACCTTTGTAGGTGTTTGGTTCCTCCTTGCAGCCTACTTAATGGGATTGGTTCTAATCTCTAGAGCATTTAAAAAAACACGAAGAGAAAAGAAATTGGCTTTAGCTAACTTGCTACTCCTTGAAGAACCATTAACTCAGGAACGATAAAATTAGTCCTAATATTTTTTATTTTTTTTAACTTTTTTTTTAAATTTAACTGCTTTTTGGCAATTTTTCAATAAAACAAGATTTAAATGCAATTTTTAATTTCCTTTTACAACTTTTACTAAGTTGAATTAAACTTTTGATACAATAATCTATGAACTCATCCAGAAACCTCGACGTGATAATTGTTGAAAAGAAATAACTTATTATCAATGTATGGTGAACTCATTAAAACAAGACAGACGATTCTTCTTATATACACGGCTGTATTTGCATATTTTATCACTGCTGCTGAATTAGAAATTTTCAATTGGTTTGCTTTAATTTTTATGATCTTGTCATTATTTCTTGCCGTTTCAGGTTCTACAGCTCTCAATATGTACATTGATAGAGACATCGATGCTATAATGGAACGCACCAAGGATCGTCCTTTACCCAGTGGTAAGATTTCGCCTTCCACTGTTCTTATCAACGGAATAATTTTAACTATTTTGGGAGTTTTAATTGCATTTTTAATTAATTGGTTAACAGCATTGATTATCTTTTTGGGTTTCTTCTTCGATGTTGTAATCTATACAATTTGGCTTAAACGACGAACAAAATTTAGCATAATTTTTGGAGGTGTAGCTGGAGGTCTTCCCGCTATGGCAGGGAGGGTTGCGCTAATGGGAAGCCTCGACGATGTTGGAATGTATTTTATGTTATTTATTTTAACGTGGATCCCAGTCCATATTCTCACACTTAGCTTGCTACCCAAGAATTATAACGGGTATAAAGAAGCTAAAATACCCATGTGGCCGGTGGTAAGCTCGAAAGCCCAAACTATGCGAGTGATTGCGCTAGGGGCTCTCCTTAGCTCTGCAACACTTTATAGGACTGCACATGTTTTAGGAGCACGGGCTCTTATTAGAATTATAATTGGAGTCTGTGATGTATTTCTCCTAGTTTTAGTAATAAAAAATTTAGCAAAACCATCAAATAAAACAACATTTACGATTTTCAAATTTGCTTCATTGTTTATGATAATAGGATTTTTACTCCTTTATTTAGGAGTCATTTTTTAATATTTTTAATTTTAAAAAAAAACTCAAATATTTTTTAAGGATGTTAATTTTTACCTTGTAATTTATTTTTTTAAACAAATAGATTGAATTTAATTACAAATAGCAATTAATTAAATAAAAAAAATGAAATATAAAAGGTAATTTTAATTGAAAACTGTTGAAACAATTAATAACAAGAAATTCTTTTCGGTATTAGTAATAACTTTCTTTTTGGGGTTAGTAATACTACTTGCTTTCTATGGACTTCAAATCTTTGGTATAAAAAGTATAGTAACTTTAATTGAATTAATTTTAATATTGGCAATAATAGAGCTACAAATAGGCTTTTTGCTTTTATTACACTCCAGAACAAATAACAAGTATGACAATCTCATTCTGACGTTAATAATAGTTTATTCAATATTGCTTACAGTACTACTTGTTTATAATGGACTTCAAATTTTTGATGATCATAGCCTTCATTTGGGATGGATCTTAGGATTAATAGCTTTGATTCTTTTGACAATCGGAACGATTCTTGTGTTGTATGATGAACCTACATTTGTCATGTGGCATGGATTGGCAGCAGGTTCAGCTTGGATTTTGACTCTATTAAATGTGATTTCACTTATAACGTTAAATGAGGTATTACAAGTTTCCTACTCAGGGTCTGCACACTTCGCTCATATAGTAATGGGAGGAATTGGTTTAGGTACAGGTTTCACAAGCTTGTTACTTGGAATTTCTGGACAAAGACGTCTCGCTAAATTATCTGGAATTATTACCTATACCTGTTGGTGGGGTGCCTTCTTTTTGGGCCTTTTCCTATAAGGTTAAGGATATAAATATGAGGTGAAAAATAAATGAATGAAATTATATTGGAAAAAAAACAAACAAAAGATGTACTACAAACTTTTACAGCTGAAGTAGAAGAATTCATCTCTCCTTCACATGTAAGCACAGAATCATATGAAGTGGAAGCTGCCGCAGGAGACCTTTCTTTTTTAGCGAAATATCATTACAAATTCAAAGAGAAACATCAAGCAAGCCATGTCATTCGTCCAGGAAATACAGAAGAACTCTCTAAGCTAATGAAAAAGTGCAGAGAACATTCAATTCCTGTAACTATAAGAGCTGCTGGAAGTTCATGTTATTCTTCTTCTTCCCCGACTAGAGGAGGGGTTATAATAGATACAAGAAGAATGAATAAAATACATGAAGTTGATATTGATAACATGAGAGTTAAAATTGATGCCGGTGTTTCATGGTTAAAACTCATTGACACACTTCTCGATTATGGATTAGCACCAAAATGCTACCCTACGAGTTATAAATCTGCTTGTGTGGGTGGTTTTGTAGTTACAAAAGGTACAGTTGGAGTAGGGGTAGTTAAAAATGGTCCTATGAAAGATTCAATTATTTCCTTAACTCTCGTTAAACCAGATGGCTCAATTGAAAATATAACCAAGAATTCTCAAGGAGAGGTAACTCTCGAAGACATTTTTGGATCTTTTGGAGTTTTTGGTGCTGTAGCCGAAATTGAGATGTCAGTCACTTCTCTTGATACATCGATGGAAATGATTGGATATGGTTTTAAAACTCTTAAGGAGGCAACTGAATTCTTTATAACCTTAAAAACAAGTTCAGAAAACAAACCACTTTTCTTATCACTTTCAGATAAAAGTTTTGAAAGATACGCACATTGGACTTTTCCTGCGAGACAATTTTTCGTATACGCAATTTATTCTGATGATCCCAACACTACAGCAAAAAATGTATCTTATGCTAAAGATACAGCATCAAAATTAAACGGACTTGGTATAGAAGAATGGTATTTAAAAGAAAAGTGGAGAGATATTTCGGATACAGAGGTCAATATTGGACGTTGGTGCCAAACGCTAATCTTTCAAGAATATTGGATCTCAGATTCTAATTTGGCTACTTTTTACCAATTCTACGCAAATAAAACTTCAAAATACAGTTTTGATAGAGCATTTTATGTCATTGCGGGAAGTGAGGGAAAAAATAGAGTTAAATTATACGGTCTTACTGATACACGGAATTCTCGAGAGTTTTTCGGCATTAAAGCTATATATAACGACATTACAGTAAATACTTATGAAAACCTAAAGGAAAGCTTATACACAATTGGAGTAGTAAATACTTTATATTTTACAAAATATAATCCTGAAGATGCTAATAAGATTAGAAACTTGAAAGCGAAGCTTGATCCTGAAGATTTAGTTAACTCATATAGGTTGACTAAAACGAAAATGAGACACTGGAGAGTGGTATTACTTTTTTCTATAGCAAAACTACTATATTAAATGAGGAGATAATAATGAGTAAAAAAGATTTAAAAGATTTAGTGACAACTGGTCCATCAGGATCAGCAATGTTTGCCCCTATTCGAGAAAATTTAGTAGAACCAATAACAGAATTAAATGCTAAGGATGATTTTGAACGGTGTATTCAATGTGGTTATTGCCGTCAGGTATGTAGAGTATACAACACTACATTTAATGAAAGGGATTGTGCAAGCGGTCGAAATAGAATTATGAAAGCATTATCAAGTAGAAATATAGATTTTGATAAGGAATTAATAATTGATTCGATTTACCGTTGTATGCTTTGTGGAAATTGCCATGAAGTTTGTCCAGTTGGTATTGATACTTTAGAAGTATTTCACAATTTTAGAAGGGAATCTGTTAAAAAGGGAGCTATGCCAGAAAAACTTAAGGTTCTAAGAGATTCTATAATAAAAAATAAAAATCCTTTTCTTGAGAATGGAACTGATAGATTCAATTGGTGCTCATCAGAATCATGCAATGAAGGACACATTGCCTATAATCGTGGTCTAGAACTAACTAAAAAAATAAAATCGGGGATCACTACAGAAAATGTAGAGGATATAGTTGGTTATTTTGTTGGATGCACATCAGCTTATAGGAATAATGAACTAGTAACTGCTACCTCCCGTGTTTTAGATAGGCTCGGGGTTAAATTTATGGTTTTTCCTGATGAAGTTTGCTGTGGATCTGTATTATTCCGTACAGGTATGGCTGATGACGGTATAGAATTAGCTAAACAAAATATTGCCATGATCCGCGAATTGGGTATTAAAACTGTTGTTTTCTCATGTGCTGGGTGCTTATCGACATTTACCAGAGAATATAATGAAATAACTAAAGGAAACCTTGGATTTGATCTATACCACTTGACTCAATTTGTACCCAAAATAGCAAAAGAGAAAAACATTAGGATTAAATATAAGAAGAGCTCTAAGGAGAAACCTTTGGTTGTTACATATCATGATCCATGTCATTTAGCTAGATTTTGCGACATTTATGATGAACCTCGGGAACTAATTAATATGATTGAAGGTCTTAAGTTAATCGAAATGAAGCATAACAAAAAAATGGCTTGGTGTTGTGGAGCTGGTGGGGGAGTAAGAGCACTTTATGGTGAAATCTCATTAGATATAGCCAACGACCGTTTAGATGAAACAGTAGCTTGTTGGGGCAAAATTAACGAAGATCGACTGAAGGAAGCATTAGCAACGAAAGCTGATACACTCGTAAGCGCATGTGTATTTTGCAAGAACAATTTACACTTGGTATCTAGTGAGGCCGATGATGGCATTCCTGTCCTCGATCTCTCTCAAATTCTTGAAGATTCTGAATTTTCTTAACAAATAAATTTATTTTAATTAAACAATTTCTAATTCTTTTTATTTTTATAAAATTTCTGTTGTAATTATTTCTAGGTTATTTATTTATTATAACCAAAAATTGAATTATAGTAATTGAATTTATAGTAATGAGTGAGATTTAGTTTTAATATATAAAATAAATCTTTAAATTTAGTGATTAAAGATATTTTATATAACTTCTAATTAATGGTTCTTTCAAAATGGAGAAAGAATCATATTTAATAAACAAACAAATAAACAAACAATAATAAAGTGAATTAAAATATGATAATGCAATTTGTTGTTTCAGATTATGCAGGAGCTGTAATTTTACTCTGGATAACAGGCATCGCCGCTGTATTGTTCGGATTATTCATGTTACTAGATTATCTAAAAAATAAAAAAATACATCACTTGCTGTGGGCTGTAGCATTCATAGTTCTATTTGTTGCTGGTATAGTACTTATTGTCTCAAATGATTATGGAATATTGCTTAAACCATTAGTTGCGGCTTTAGCAGTTCTTATTCCGGGAGGAATAGCCGCAGGGCTTTTTTTTGTAGTATTTGAGGAAAAGACAAAATTATATGGATATATCTACTTAGTTTTCATCTTAGTTATGGTGGTCTTAATTGGTATCGTAAAAGTAGTGTCTAGCCCTGGTGCTTCAGCTACAGTTATGGTAGCACATATACCAAGTAGCCTTTCAATAATACTACTTCCAATTTATACTACTTTTAAGACAAAAGAAACTGATTGGAAAGCGTTATTAATGACGATAGGAGGTTTTGTGATAAGTATTGCTGGTGTGCTTTTAGCATTTTTAACCGCTGGTAGTACTCTATTTACCGCTGAATTAATTTTCACACTCCTTCCATGGATTTTACTACTTACAGCAGTATTTTTCGCATTTGGCATGTTCTTACCTGAAAAATGGTCCTTTGCAATTCCAGGGTTAAAAAAGGAATAATTAAGAAAAAAAACAAATTAAATATAAAATCTTCTTTTATTTTTATTATTTTTAGTCCTTATCCTTACGAAACTTGGTACTCCAATAACAGTATGTATCATAATCTATATGTATATATTTAATTATTGTTTTGAGTATTGACTTCCAAGTATAAGACGTGTGAATACTATGAACGACAAAACTATAAAAAATATACTAGAAATCTCAATTGTGAGGATTAAAATTATAATATAAATGCTTTTAATTAGTAAATCTTTCTTTTTAATATGAGTGAGAAAAAAGAGAGCTCAAAGATTATCAGATTAGCTCATGGTGCGGGTGGAATTTTACAAGAAGAATTAATAGATTTTATTACTAAAAACATTCCTTTTAAAAATGTTAATAATGGTATAGGCGTTGAGGATTTAGATGATGGAGCGACGATTCCCTTAAAAAATTATGATATGGAGATTGTCGTAACCGGAGATGGACACACAGTGTACCCCATTTTCTTTCCTGGAGGTGATTTAGGAACTTTAAGCATTTGTGGGACGGTTAACGATCTTTTAATGATGGGTGCTGAACCATTAGCACTGACTTCCATGATAATTATAGAAGAAGGCTTTGAGTTTAATAAATTAGAGAAAATTGTAAATTCAATGAACTCAATATCAAAAGAAGCAAATATTGCTATTATTGCTGGAGATACTAAAGTTATGCCTCGAAGTACGTTAAATGAAATAATAATAGCAACAACTGGTATAGGGATTAAAGATAAAAAAATAAAAATTTTAGATAGTAATCTAAAAGTTGGAGATCAAATTATCTTAACTGGAAGTATTGGAGATCATGGAACAGCTTTAATGGCTTCCCGAGAAGGTTTGAATATTTCTACTGACTTGAAATCAGATATTTCACTATTACTTGAAATTTATAATACTTTAAAGTTTGATATTAGCAATAATTATATCCATGCGATGAAGGACCCAACACGTGGAGGCATTGCTGCAGCTTTAAATAATTGGGCTAAAAAATCGAATGTAAGCTTATGGATCGATGAAGAAAAAATACCTATTAAAAAACAAGTTACAGCTATATGTGATATGTTAGGATTGGATCCCTATAATATAGCATGTGAAGGAAGAGCTCTCTTAGCAGTAGATCCAATTCACTCTGAGGAAGTATTAGCAAAAATAAAATCAACTGAGATTGGAAATGGCGCTGAAATAATTGGGGAAGTAAAGTCAGATAATCCTAAGAGAGTATTTTTGAAAACGATAGTAGGAGGAAGTCGATTTGTAGATATGCCGTTAGGTGAACCAATACCCCGTATCTGTTAAATAAAGTTGGAATTAAAAGTATGAAAAAGTATAAATAACCGGTTATACTATTATAAATTATGATTATTAGAAGGAAAGTTGGGCCAAAAGGTCAAGTTGTTATACCAAAAGATATACGAGATTTA
>JAHLWT010000177.1 GCA_019057775.1 Promethearchaeota archaeon | reverse complement strand
TTTTATCTTTTTATAAATTTCTAACTAAGATCAACTTATACTTTTATTTAACAATGTAATTTTAGAGATTTAAGATTTGGTAGAGCATATTCATAACAATTATTCTCATTCTTCCAAGATTTTCTTTTTTCGTAGGTATTCTTCCTCAGAGATCTCTCCATTTACAAATCTAAGTTTTAATTGCTTAAGGGGATCAACATCTTTTGTACCCGATTCAATTTCTTTCTTTTTAGATTCGAAAGCTTCACCCACCGCTTTTTTTATATTTATTGCCATTACAGGTCTAAAAGTTTTATTCATCATCTTAGCCTGCTTTTTCATCACCCCTGTTGTTCTCATAGTAAATTCTATAATAGTTTGAGCAAAAACGGTAAGTTTCGAAGACTCAATTTCAAATCTTATAGTACAATTCAAGTTCATAAACATCATCCCTACAAATTGGAATGTCGTTTTTAGGTTTTCTCTTGGTCCAAGTTCATCTATAGTTAAGCTAACTCCCATATGAAAATTGTATGAAGAGAAAATATTTATGAAATTTTCAAAGAATGAGTCTGGATCTGCAGGAATTTTATCAACAGAATAGACTTTTTCTTCTTTAAATGGAATTACTTTCATTTTATCATCATCTGATTATTGTAAAATTTTATTGGATAATATTAATTGATTTAAGTAATGTGCTTACTTAAATATTTAATCTACATATTTAAATTACTTATAATAATAATATCTATTATTATATCATAAAAAAGGTATTCCAAAAAAGCATTTTACACATTCTTTCCTATCATTAAAATTTATTAGAAAAAAAGTGAGAAAGGATGCAAATTATTGTTTGAGACCGATGTGGTAAATGAACGACCAAAAAGTAAAAGAAAAACCGGAAGAAGTAATTCGAGCAGAAAAACTCATTGATGAAGTTAAACTGATGAGGCTCTCACACTCTTGAATAATAGAATTGCTGATTAACTCACTAAATAAGAAAATACAAACTTTTCTTTTTTTAAATCATTTCTTTCATTTTTTCGCCTATATTTTATGTATAAATAAAAATAATTCATATTATGATGCAGTTTTCAATCCGTAAAGCTACTCCAAATGATGCAACCCAAATATCTCAAATTTGGGAAGTTATATGTGCTGAAAGAACATATACTGCTGTAAATCTTCCGTTTTCTCCAGAACAAGAAAAACAATATATATCTAGTCTCTCCAATCGAGAAGCTATTTTTTTAGCTGAAAAACCAGATCAAATTATAGGTTTTCAATCTTTAGATTTATGGGCAAAATATACAGATTCTTTCGATCATGTTGGTGTAATGGGCACATTTATACTTCCAGAATGGAGAAATAAGGGTATCGGAACCCAGTTAGCAAAAAAAACCTTTACGTTCGCTCGTGTGAATAATTACGAAAAGGTTGTCATTTATGTTAGAGCGAACAATATAGGAGCGATAACTTTTTACAAAAATTTGGGATTTATAGAAAAAGGGATACTGACTCGCCAGGTAAAAATTGATAAGCAATATGAAGATGAAATATTTTTGGAGTTATTTCTATAACACTTAACTTACTTCATTAATATCTGAGATTTAATCAAATTAAAAATTTTATTAAGTGGTTAATATATGATTATTCAATATTTGTACCCAAATTTCATTTGAGGTAAAAATCTATTAATGGCTTAATAATTCGGGGGTGCAAATAATAGTTCATTAGACATTGATTTAAATAGTATAAATTATATTAGATAAATGTGTCGGAGAAAGAAATATTATATGATCTAAGGCTGGAAGAAAAATTAGAACTTACCAAATTGCAAATATGGCTAAATGAAGAGTTACAGATTCAGCCTTATCAATTTCATGATCCTATCCTAAAAAATTTTGAAAAACGTGGTTAACAAAAAATCAAATTTACGATTTTTTTGACCAAAAATTTCATACTTCTTATGATAACTGAAGAATAATTATTTAAAAATCAATATGGATAATTCTTTTTCATGCTAATAAGAGTAGTAGTTGCCTCAATCCATTGAGATAATTCTGTATCAGTTCTAAAGAATGAAACAATTTTATCTAAATCTTCAAGTTTCATGAATTTGCATTCTACCAAAAGATCCCATCCTCCATATATAGGAGTTGCATAAGTAATTTGCCAATCTTCATTAGAATTGAGAGGTTTTAAATTTTTTAATCTTTCTACAATATTCCACTGAGTTCCAATGATCTTCAATCGAATCAAGATATAACCGCGATAGTAAATCTATTTAACACCTAAATCAAGTTTTCAGATTCTTTTCTTGCCAATTAAATGAATAAACAATAAATTGTGATATATTTACAAGATTTTTCAAGATTTCTATTAATGTTAGGTTAATAAAAATAACGATAATTGAACCTAAAGAAATCCATATTTTTTATTTTAAATAAGAATAGTTCTTGATTTACCAATAAACTTCTTTTAAGGTTTTATGATATTCATTGAGGGATTTTATCTCTACTTTTTTTTTACGAACTTTTTCAATTGCATCAATGATAGCTTTAGCTAATTGTAAATTGATAATAACCGGAATATTATAATCTACAGCCATTCTTCTTATTTGATATTCGTCTTCCATTATTTTTTTAAACTTATCTTCAACTGTGGTTGGTAAAGGTATATTTATAACCATATCTATACGTCCATCCTGCAGACATTGCATGATATTTGGTTCCTTCCCATGTTCATGAATCTTGTATAATTTTACAGCATCAATTCCATTATTTTTGAGTTCTTGAGCGGTAGCTTCTGTAGCAAAAATAGTAAAACCTAAATCTCTTAATTTTAAAGCAAGGGGAATGACTTGTTTTTTTAATTCTTCACCCCCCACAGAAATTAAAACGTTGCCATTATCAATTGGAATATAAACTTCTGTGGCTTCTAAAGCTTTTATTAATGCGTCTTGGAAATCATCTCCTATAATCCCAATTTCACCCGTTGATGCCATTTCTACACCCAAAATATAATCAGCTTTATCAAGTCTCACAAATGAGAACATTGGTGCTTTTATTGTGACAAAATTACCATATGGCAAATTCATTAATTTATCAGGAATCTTATTCCCCATTATAACTTCTGCTGCGAGACGCATTAGATTAATACCGCGTGATTTTGAGACATATGGCATACTTCGACTTGATCGTAGATTACATTCAATTACGTAAACTTCTCCATTTTTTACCAAATATTGAATATTAAACGGACCTTGAATTTTAAGAGCTAATGCTATTTGTCTTGTATAGTTCTCAATTTTTGTAATAACAGTTGTAGGGACTGTTTGAGGGGGAATTACCATAGTAGCATCTCCACTGTGAATTCCAGCGTTCTCTATGTGTTCAGCAATTGCACCAATTAGTACCTTTTCGCCATCTGAGATACCATCACATTCGATTTCTCGAGCATCTGTAAAAAATTTAGTTATTACAACAGGATACTCACTTGAAACAGAAACCGCAAGATCGAGTGTGTCCTTAAGAGTTTTTTCATCATAAGAAACCCTCATAGCAGCCCCGCTTAAAACATAGGAAGGCCTAACTAATATAGGATATCCAACATCTTTAGCAAACTTAAGAGCAGTTTCCTTATCCGTTAATGTCTTCCATTCGGGTTGTGCTATATTTAGTTGATCTAATAATGCACTGAACTTACTTCTATTCTCGGCCATATCAATTCTCGAACCGTGAGTACCAAGTATTTTCAAATTAGTTTTTCTAAAGAATTCTGAGTATTTCGTTATTTTTGCTGCTAGATTATTAGCTATTTGTCCACCAGCAGATACTACAATACCAGCAGGTTTTTCGAGTTCACATATATCAAGCACTCGTTCTCCAGAAATTTCATCAAAATATAGTTTATCTGAGATATCATAATCTGTTGAAACCGTTTCAGGATTATAATTTATCATAATTGCTTGATCTACACCTAAATTCTTCAAACCCCACAGACAATTAACAGAGGCCCAATCAAACTCAACCGACGCTCCTATTCGATATGTCCCACTTCCAAGCACTATTACTTTTCTCAAGCCAGCTTGATTTTCTTTTTCAAAATCGATATCATGTTCGGAGGCATTATATGTAAGGTAAAGATAGTTAGTAATTGCTGGCCATTCTGCAGCAAGGGTATCGATCCTTTTTACATATGGATGAAGTCCCAACCTTTTTCTCATCTGTCTGATAAAAATTGTATCAACTCTCATAATCTTAGCAATTTGACCATCAGAAAATCCGTATTTTTTAGCTCGTTCAAGCCAATACCTTTTTTCATTATCTGTTGTTTCTAATAAATCAAGATCTTGAAGTTGGCGTTCAAGATCGATGATATTCTTCAATTTATATAAGAACCATTTATCTATCCTTGATAATCGATAAATTTCTTCAATTGATATTCCCCGTTTAATTGCTTCTGCTAGCCTAAATACTCTTAAGTCGGTAGGATTTTTCAAAGCATATTTTAATTCGTTAATATCATCGATTGGTTCAAGATTGTTTGCTACAAAACCTTTCATACCTATATCAAGCATTCTAATGGCTTTTTGAAATACTTCTTCAAAAGTTCTTCCAATTGCCATTACCTCGCCTACACTTTTCATTTGAGAACCGATTCTTCTATCAACTTTTTGAAATTTTGTCAGATCCCATCTTGGTATTTTTAATACTATATAATCTAAGGCAGGTTCAAAACATGCTGTGGTTATTCCTGTAATTTTGTTTTTTAACTCCGGTAATGTATACCCAATCGCCAGTTTTGCAGCAATGTAAGCTAGTGGATACCCTGTAGCTTTTGATGCTAGCGCAGAGGATCTAGAAAGACGAGCATTTACTTCAATTGCTCGAAATTCTTTAGAAAATGGATCTAATCCATACTGTATATTGCATTCCCCTATTATTCCAAGGTTCCTTATTACTCTAATTGAAGCCGAGCGTAACATATGGTATTCCTCATTTGTAAGAGTCTGGCTCGGACTTATAACTAAAGATTCACCTGTATGAACTCCTACGGGATCAAAGTTTTCCATATTACAATTAATAAAACAATTATCTTCAGAGTCTCTTACAACTTCATATTCAATCTCCTTCCAACCCCAAATGCTCTCTTCAATTAAAATTTGATTAATTCGCGATTGAGCTAATCCCTTTCTAGCTATTCTTTCGAATTCTTTCATATTATTTACAATACCCGAACCTCTTCCACCTAAAGTATATGCCACGCGTATCATGCAAGGAAAACCAATTACTTTTACAGCCTTAAGCGCTTCATGATAAGAATTTACTGCTTGGCTTTTACAGACTTTAACAAGGGATTCTTCCATTGCTTTTACAAACAAATCTCGGTCTTCTGTGGCTTCAATAGCTTCTATAGGAGTTCCTAAAACTCTTAAATTATATTTATCAAGAATCCCTAATTCTTTTAGCTCAACACCAACATTTAAAGCCGTTTGTCCACCAAAAGCGAGTAAGATACCATCAGGTTTTTCTTTTTTAATTACTTCTTCAACATATTTTACATTTATGGGTAATAAATAGATCCTATCTGATAATTCAGGATCCGTTTGAATGGTTGCTATATTAGGATTAATTAAAATTGTATAGATCCCCTCTTCTTTTAATGCTTTTAAGACTTGGCTTCCAGAATAATCGAATTCACCAGCTTGTCCGATACGGATTCCTCCCGACCCTATAACTAGTGCTTTCTTTATTGTATTATCTAGTGGCATCTGATTATAACCCCATAAGGTCTATAAATTTATCAAAGAGGTATAAAGAATCTAATGGGCCTGGTGATGCTTCAGGGTGAAATTGAACAGCAAAAATAGGTTTATCTTCATGAATTAAACCTTCATTCGAACCATCATCAATATTTTTTAGAAATTCCTTGAAACCACTCTTCTCAAAATCTCGAATACAAAATCCGTGATTCTGAGAAGTAATATAGCATTGTCTCGTAAGTGGATTTATAACTGTTTTATTACCTCCTCTATGACCATATTTTAATTTATATGAGGATCCACCTGCTCCTAACCCAATAATTTGATTTCCTAAACAAATTCCCATTGTCACAATATTATTTTCAATTAAATTTCGACTTACTTCTATTGCACTCTTATACATTGCTGGATCACCTGGACCGTTAGAAATAAAAACGCCATCAGGATTAAATTCCATAATTTTTTCATAAGTATAGTTATATGGCACAAGAATTACTTCTAATCCTCTACTTACTAAATTTCTAATAATATTATTTTTAACCCCAAGATCAATTACAACAACCCGTCCATTGGAATCTTTAAGGTTAAACTTTTTTACTTCTTTAGTCGAAACTTCACTTACTAAATGCCTAAGATTTGGATCTTTTACTTTTTTTACATCTTCTCTTAACTTTGCTATATCGGGGTTCTCTCCTGGATTAAAAACTGCTAGTAAACCTATTTGGACACCCTCTTCTCTCAGAATTTTAGTAATCGCTCTTGTATCAACCCATTCAATTCCGGGAATATCTTCTTCCAGAAGAAATTCATTCAAAGTTTTTACACTTTCATAATGACTTGGATTCTTGCAACATTCACTAACAACAAATCCATTTACTTTGATAGAATCCGACTCAAAAAACTTATGAATTCCATATATGTTTTTTTCCCAACCGGGAACTCCATAATTTCCAACAAGAGGGTGAGTCATTACAACAATCTGGCCTTGATAAGAGGGATCAGTCAGTGTTTCATTATAACCTGCACCAGTAATCGTAGTAAAAACGATTTCTCCTTCGATTTGTTTGGTAGCCCCGAAGCCAATACCCTGAAAATAGCGACCATCCTGGAGCATTAGAATTGCTGGCCTTTCCTTCTTATAAAGCATGGACTTTTAAGTAAATTTCTTCTTTTTTATTCTTTAAAATAAAGATAACTAATTCTTTTTTTTAAGATTAATTATTAACTAGTTAAATGTTGAACTCTTAGGGAGGGACAGTATTTTGTTTAAAGTTATAATGGAATTTTATTTTTATAAAAGGAATCTTGACAGGTTAAAACTTCATAGGCCTATCTAACTTTATTGTGCTATAATATTGTTGGAGAGTAGATTTGATTAATAAGATAGAGGATTCAAAATTAATATTAGCAAAACTTTTCATCCACGAAAAATCATCTGTATTAAGAGCCTTAAATTCTTTAGATTCTCGTACAATTATTACATTCTGATCTACCAAGAGGGAAGGATCTAGTATTTCTTCCTCTCCATCTTCCAATGTTTTTAAATTTTGTAGCATACACTCAAGTAAATCGTCATAGAAAAGAAGCGGTATATATTTCTTCTTCCAAATCTTAATACCATCAAGATTAGATTTCGTATCTTCACCAACTATACTAAACTCCCTATCAACAAGATTATATACATCAATATCAATCAATTCAGGATGATATTGAAGTTCCTCTACTTTTTTCCGTTTTTTATAATATTTTAATATCTTTTCCTTGTAGAGCTTGACGTGAACCTCTTTATCACTTATTTCAACCAAAATTGTATTTTCCTTTATTCTTTTTTCACAGATATCTACGACCATCTGGCAATAATTGTTAGCTGCTCCTACAAGATCTTCCTGAGTAAATTTAGCTTTTAGTAAAGTATGGATATAAGCCCTTATAAACGCAGAAAAATCTTCTTCAAGTCTTATTAGTTTGGCATATAGAAAATTAGTAGAAGTCCACCATTGATTTAGTCTTTCAATGGTAAGAGATACAAAAAACTTCTCAAAAGCTCGTATTTCAGTGAAATATATAAGTTTTTCTATTCCAAGTTGAAGAAACGGTTCAGGATTAACTTTTGCAACGAGATCATCCATTAATAAAAAAGAGATAGGTTCTCTCGGACGAATTAATAACGATCTCCCCCCGTTGAACACTCTATCTACTCTCATTGGCAGTGGCATTATAAGATTAGTCTTAATTGGTTCAAGCAATGCCTTAATACGTGGTGATTTGAAAGCTGTAGGATCTGGAGGAAAAATATCTATATAGAAGAAGAATGGGGCAGCATCAGATTTAAATATCTTAAATTTTTGAAATCGACTGATTAAAATCACCAAAAATACTACATTTTAAACAAATATGAATGTGTGAAAAAGTAATTAATCATAACATATAATTAATAATTATATCTTAAGTTGATGCTAATGTGTATAATGAGAAAAAATGAAAAAAATTTTGATTATTTATCAGTTGCTTATTTAATTAAACCGTGAGCATTATTTAAGCACTTTTGAGCATCCTGAACGAGTTCTTCAACAATCTTCTTTACTGATTCCACACTTTTTATAACACCGATACTCTGCCCTAATAATACTGCTCCAATATTTGTATCTCCAGTATAGGCTGCTTCATATGCCTTTCCTTCTGCAATTAAATCCGCTTGAGACATGGCACCTTCTTCTGCCATTTTTGCTGCTTTATCCTCAACAAGACCATGGTGCAAAGAATATTCATTTTTCCAGAGCCTAATTGGTCCAAGGGCGCCCGTAACTAGTATTGTGTCTTGAGCTTTTGCTGGAGGCACAACATTTTTATACCCATCATCAAACTCTGACTCAGTAGATGCTATGAATCTAGATCCCATTGCAACTGCACCAGCTCCCATTGCTAAAGCAGCAGCAAGTCCTTCGCCCGTAGCAAAACCTCCACACGCGATTACAGGTATATTAGGGTGCTTTTGCATGACTTGTTGTAACAAAACCAATGAACTAACTTTTTCATAAGATTGATGACCTCCACCTTCTCCACCAGTCACAACTAAACCATCGACATTTGAAGCAACACATTTATCAGCGAGCCACAAAGCTGGTGCTACATGAAAGTGTTTAATATTTGAGCCGCTCTCTTTTAATTTTTGGAAAGATTTCGATTGAGGTAAGGTTTTTGATGACCCAGCACTTGTTATCGCATATATACATTGCTCCTTTAGCTTCGGATTACTCATGATAAACTCAGGAATATCCTTAACGAAGGCTGCAGCATCTATTTCTCTCCTTGAGGTTCTAATATTAAAGCCAAATGGTTTATCTGTATGCTCCACTACTTTAAGCATATTTTCTTTCAATATGTCAACAGGATTTCTTTTTTTAATATAATCACTTATTAGAGCACTATGACTTAATACTCCAAGACCGCCCGCTTCAGATACAGCTATAGTTAATTCAGTTGTATAGAACGGTCCCATGGGGGCGGCGACTATAGGATGCTTAATTCCCAACATCTTTGTTATGTTCGTTTCTAATACCATTGTTATATCACTAATTTTTCTTATTTGATATTATTTCTATTAATTATTATTAATGGTTAATGTACATTAATTAAGAAAATTTATTAAAGTTAGAGATTTTCTCTTGGTACTTTACTTCCGTAAGTTTTAATCTTTCTCATCATTTTTCAATTTTATATATTAAGAAGAATATCTGAGGTGGGCACTTTTAATACTTCAAGAATTGTTATTTGTAATCCACCAGAAGAAACTCTCATTGCTAAAGAAAAACGCAAGAAATTTCTTAAATTAAAAGAAGAGGCCCCTCAACATCAAAATAAAGCCTAATAGGGCGTAATATATTATTCTTTAGTAAGTCTACCTTTAAAAGGCTCAGTAAAGAAAAAAAATACAAAGAATTAAGCTTTAATATACTACTTTTCCTTTGACTTAATAAAATCCTTATCCTTTTTAATAAAGTAAACCCATGTGTTTCGAGACATTAAAGTATAATCTTTTTTGCCAATGGCTTCAAGAAGTTTAATTCTCATCTTTCTTGCTTCAATATTTTCTGGATCTGCTTGAATTAAAACATCTAACACTTCTAATGCCAATTGTGTTTGATTTTGATTGAAAAGATCTTGAACTCTATCTAGAATTTTATTAAAGTCTCCTATAAGGTTAAATAATTCAACCATAATTTCTTTTTCTGGCCTTGGTAAGAGGTGAGCAGGGTTACCATCAAAATAACCGTGATACCAGCGATATACGTTAAACACGAAAAATTCTGGTTTTGAATAGCTTGTTTGAAGAAAGGGGCTTTTTTTTAAGTGTTCAGGTATTTTTACATCGTGGATCATTTCAGTTATATGCGTTCCCTTATTGATATGATAGACAACTTGGTCATGAAGAGAACGGATGACTTCAATATGATCATTAATAGCTCTCATAGCGTTTTCACCTTTAATAAAAGTCCCACCTCCATTATAAAAAATATATTCCGGCTTTATTTCCCTTATTCTTTCTAACTCCTTTGCCCAATCCAATGCGAAACGTGTGGGTTTCCACGGATTACCTACATTGGGAAAACTTCCAATCATTAAATCTCCTATGAAAGCAGCGTTGAGTTCTGGTACGTATATCCATACCGCATCATCAGTTTCCGCCCGTGCTGTGTGAAGTTCAAAGGTTTTATCTCCCAATGAAAATGTCATATCACCAAGGAATGTTTTAGTTGGATAAATTACATCTAACTTCTGAACAACCTCAGGGAAATTAAATTGTTGCGCATCCTTCCTAGCTTTATATTGGGCTAACATTTGATATTTATCTAACCGATTTGGTAAATACTTACTGGCAATAACCTCAGGGTTATCATCCATGAAAACATTAGCACCTCTAGTGTGATCTAAGTGTCCGTGCGTGTAAATAATATATCGGATTTTTCCCTTGATCCTTTCTCGAACTTTCTTAGCCCAACTTCTAGATAATAACGTATCAATTAACACTACCCCCTCTGTTGTTTGAATCCACCCACAACTTGATAATGGAGCCCTCGCGGTATAAACGTCGTTAATTGGATTATCAAAGGTTACGTTAGAAGTTAACACATCAAGTGGTTTCACACTACCTTCTTGCTGATTTGACTTTTTTGACATAATTAAAACCATTTATATTATTCCATCTTACGAAAAGTTGATCTACTTTATTTTCTATACTATTATCAGTCATCTCTATAATCATCTAAATATACTAGATTTATGATGAAGATAAAATAATCTGTGAATTAAATTTTTATATTTATTAGTTAATTTTTTTTCTTAATTATTACTATTATATAGAAGTGATTCGAAATGGGATTTATATATGAACCTGGAAAATTCAATAATAACACTTGGCTTATCGATGCCGTTTACAAAAATACTGAAGGTGAATTAATTGAGAATGGGCATGCTTCCTATTTAATAAAAACGGAAGATGGCAAAAACTGTTTAATTAATCCCGGTTCGCGTAGTGGTGCTCGTAGCATCTATAAAAAACTTAAATTGTTAAAAGTTTGGCCATTAGATAATATAATCATAACTCATTCTCATTGGGATCATACACAAGGTGTTGTATTCTTCCAGAAGAAAACGGAGGAAGAAAAAATCTCTCCAATAAAAGTTTTGGCCTCAGAAAAAGCCATCCCCTATTTAAATAATCAATCTTATAATCAGTGTTTCGTTCATGAAGAATACTATTCTGAGTATCTTGATATACCAGAAGTAACCCCTTTAAAAGATAAAGAAAAAATTAGTCTAAGTGATGATTTTTTTTTAGACATTCTTGAAACACCAGGACATATGGAAGATCATATTTCAGTTTATGATAAGCAAAATAAAGCAATATTTGTGGGAGATACTCCAGGAGTTCACTGGTTTCTTGATTTGTACGTGTGCAACGCAAATTCAATTTATTGGAAAGAGCAAGATTATCTTGATTCCATGAAAAAGCTTAAGTCTCTTGATTTAGATTACTTATGCATAGCACATTTTGGTGTTTTAACTGGAGAGGATATTTCTCACTTTATTGATAAATCTGTTTCGATGTATTATAAATGGATGGAATTTTTCGACCAAAATAGGAATGAACTTGATGATATACATTTTTTATTAGATGAACTATGGAAAACGATATATAAAGATTTCTTTAATAGGCCAGATCTGAAACCACATTTAGAAAATTCTGTAATAACTGCAGTAAAATATTATAAAAATCTTAAGCAACTATGATTGCCAATTAAAGAAAAATTAAGATAATTAAATTTTCAATTATAAATTTTTAGGTTTGAATACTATAAGGGTTTAGTTCTATTTAGATACAGAATCTCTTCTATTTCAATAAATTATTTTTTGTTATCAACCTTATTATATATAAAAAAATAACAAACGAGGAGATTTAAAGTGTCAGAACAAAACTTTGACCATATTAAAATTGAAAAAATAAAAGAAGGAAATTACGCAGTAGTATCAATTAATCGTCCTGAGAAACTAAATGCCTTACAAAATAAGACTTTGAAAGAGATTGCAGACGCTCTTGAAATGATGGCATTAGACAAATCCGTTAGATGTGTAGTTCTGAGAGGCACAAAAGATGTCATAAAGAAACCAGCCTTTTCTGCTGGCGCTGATTTATCAGCTAGGGGACACCCTGATATTGATCCAAGAAATTTAATGGATCAGAGCCATGCCATGTATTTAAGACATAAGTCTTATGATATAATAGAGAAGTTTCCAAAACCTTTAATAGCCGCAGTAGATGGTTATGCGCTAGGTGGTGGATTTGAACTAGTATTAGTATGCGATATTGTCATTGCTTCAAAACGCTCTACATTTGGTTTTCCAGAAATAAAGAGAGGAATCGCACCTTTGAATGGAGGAACCCAGAGATTAATCAGAAGTTTAGGAAAAATAAGAACTAAAACAATGATCTTTTTTGGCGACCATTATCCCGCCGAAGTAATGTATAATTGGGGTGTAGTATCATTTTTGGTCGATAATGATAAATTTGAGGAGTTTGTGCATGAAAAAGCATCCTGGTTGGGTAATGCACCTACTAAAAGCTTATTTGTTATAAAAAAAGCTATAGACTATGGAACTCAAGCTCCGCTAAATTTGGGGCTTCAATTTGAACATTTGGGTTATGCTGTCAATTCACAATCAAAAGATGTTATCGAAGGAGTGACAGCATTTTTACAAAAAAGAGAACCTAAATTTACTGGTGAATAGTAAAAATAAAAATATATTTTTCTTTTTTTTTTATTGTTTTGTTAAAATTAATTTCAAACTTATTACTCAAATTTGGAAAAGTCAGGTTTTCTACGTTCAAAAAAAGCTTTAAAAGCTTCTTGTGCTTCTGGCGACGCTAATCTTCTCGCAAATTCTGCAAGTTCCTCGGGTATTACTTTCTCCAAAGTGTTCTTATGATATTTCTTTACAAATTCCTTTGTAGATCGTAGAGCTGTTGGCGGTCTCTCAGCTAGTTGTTCCGCTATTTCCTTAGCTTTTTCAATCAATTCGTCTTTTGTAAATAATTTATTAACCATTCCTATTTTATGTGCTTCTTCCCCTGTAAAGAAATCTCCAAAATATAATAGTTCTGCGGCACGAAATTTGCCAATTAACTCTGGAAGATTAAACGTGGAACCAAATTCTGGGACTAAACCTAATTTAGTAAAAGGAAATTGAAATTTTGTATCTGGAGCGGCATATAGTAAATCAAAGTGTAATAACATTGTGCTTCCGATACCGATAGCATAGCCCTGAATAGCACCAATTACTGGTTTTTTAGCATTCATTAATACCGGCATAAATTTAGAAGATCCTCGCTCTTCAGAAGACTCAGTTTGACCAGTCTTCTGAAAATCCTTTAGATCATTACCTGCACAGAAACTATCTCCATTGCCATAGATTAATAAAACTCTTACATTTTTATCTTTTTCTCCTTGTTCAATAGCATTAGCTAACCCCGCATACATAGCCCTTGTTAGCGCGTTTTTTTTCTCGGGCCGATTTATAATTATATGAAGAACTTTATTTTCAATTTTCGTTAGAATTTGATCTGACTTCATTTTTTTTCTGCTTCAATTACATTTTTTAAATTTATATAGTGAGTTTTAGTTTTTTTTAATATTTTCTGTTTAATTTCATCATGAACTTCTCTATTTAGTTTTTCTCCATAATTATATAAATTAAGGAATGCTTTTGCTGCTCTTTCGAAACTAGGGAAAATTGGAACCCCCATTTCAATTATCCTCTTTCTATATTTTCCTCTAACTTTATCACCCGCAAACGGTAAAGAGAGAAAAAAAGGCTTTCCCTGTTCGTGGCACAGATTTTTAAGAAACAATAAATTTTCAAAGTAATTCTCTAAGGTTTTTTTATCCCAAGGTTGGTAGGATTCTGCCAAAATCCCACCTATATAGGGTTCTTCTATTGCTATTTTGGCAATATTCGAATATTCATCTGAAAAATTTTTCCATGGAAGATCCAATGGATTTACTACTCCTCCAAATCTAATTAATTTCTTCAATTTTGATTTAGTTGCAGTGCTAAATTCAGGTATAGTAGCTCCAAGGTTAGTTATTAAATCAGTGGCTATTGTAGCATTTCCACCCGACCAAGTCATTAATAAAATGCCTTTTTCGCGGGGAAGTGTATCCTTATAGTGATAAAAGGCAAGAGTTGTATCTGTTAATTCTTCAAAAGAGCGAACATTAATCCCGCTAGTTTGATAAAATACTGCATCCCAAATTTGATTTGTAGTTGTCAAACTTCCCGTATGGGATTCTGCTGATCTCTTTCCTGCTCCTGTCTTTCCACTTCTCAAAAAAATCACCGGTTTTTTGGTCTTTTTTAGCTCATTATACAACCTTCTTCCTTCTTTATCATGATATCTTGAAAAACCTTCAAGATACACTCCTATTATCTCAGTTTCATCGTCTTTATTGAAATACTGAATGAGATCTGTTACGTTTATTGATATAGAATTCCCGATGCTCGCAGCCCATGAAAAATTAACGCCCAGGTTATTTAAATTACCAACAAATCTTTCCGTGAGGTCACCAGATTGGGATATAAAGGCTACGTTGCCGGGAGGATCTTTTTTGAAAGAAAAATTAAATGAAAACCTACCCCTTGTAGAATATAATCCCATACAATTTGGTCCAATAGCTCGAGTAGAACTGTTTTTTAGCAAGTGGTATATTTCATCTTCAATTTGTCTACCTTCTTCGTCAAATTCACCTGTACCCGCCGAAAATATATGAATAGTTGCAAACTTTTTACTAATGCATTTTTTTATAACACTGACTAATTGATTTCGATTAACAGCAATTATAGTGTGATCAATATTATCAGGAAGTTCAGAAACATCCTTAAAACAATCAATATCGAATATCTTTTCACTTCCTTTGGAAACGAAGTATAACTTTCCAGTAAAACCCCTATCGATTAAACCCCTTAACTGCCACTCTCTCTTCTTTGAAGCACCAATAAAGGCTATAGTTTTAGGATAGAAAAATTTTTCAAAGTAATTTAGCTGTTCCACACGTGTAAAAATATATTTTCAAAATTAAGTTTAATGAATGATATTTCAAACAAATTAAAATAGCTTTATTGCCATAGTAATATGATTCTATCTATAAAATTATCTCTAAGAATTTTATTATGTTTATTTAATAGAATCTAAACTATGGTGTTGAAAATGAATAATCTCCGAGAATTATATCAGTTAACGAATATTCCTTTAAATAAAGCTGCTGAAATTATTTCACGAGCATTTCATGATGATCCATTATACGAATATATTATTCCCGATGAATTTGAGAGAAAAAAATATTTCCCATATTTATTTAAAGCCTATATTTGGTACTGCCTTCATTTTGGAAAAGTATATGCATCTTCACCTAATTTAGAAGGAATAGCATTGTGGGTTCCCTCGAAATTTGCATACATCACACCAGAGCGGTCTAAAGAATGCGGTGATGAGGTTTTTTTCTATATGTTAGGTAAGAAATATCTTGAAAGATTATCAATCACTTCTCATGCCAATGATATCCATGAGCAACTTGTAAAGGAACCTCATACTTATCTCTTAACTATTGCGATTGACCCAAAATTTCAAAGAAAGGGTTTTGGTAGAAAGCTTCTATTCCCTATGATGGAATACTTAGATCAGAATAATCTTAAATGTTACTTAGATACGAATAAAGAGAGTAATGTCTTATATTATCAAAAATTCGAATTCAATGTATTAAAAGAATTTGAAATTGAAAATACTGGGATAATGAATTGGTCTATGTTAAGAATCCCTAAGAATTAAATTTGAAAATTAATAATAATGAATTGAAAACAAAAAATGGAGAGAAAGTAAATGAACTCAGAAGAACCAAGACCAATTACTTGGATAAGAAATAATGAAGATAGGCTTGTTAAGCTCATTCAAGAACTCGTTCGGATTCCCAGTGTTTCGGGAAAAGAAGAAGAGATCCAAAAATATGTATATAAAAAGCTTTCCGACTTAAACCTTGAACCTAAATATATTACTCCGGATATTGAAACATTAAAAAAGAGTGATGATTACTTTAAAACAACATCTTATGCAAAATTTGGTTATAGAAATCGACCTAATGTAGTAGGAATCCTTAAAGGAACCAGTAACGGTCGATCTATCTGTCTTAATGGACACATTGACGTAGTCAGTCCTGAACCAGTTGAACACTGGAGCCATGATCCTTGGGGTGGTGACAAAGAGGATGATTTCATATATGGACGCGGTGCAGGAGATATGAAAGCAGGAGTTGCATCAATTATCTTTGCTGTTCAGGCACTTAAAGAGACACAAACTGAATTATTAGGAGATGTATATATAGAAACAACTATTGAAGAGGAAGATGGTGGTATAGGAGGGAGTTTATATTTACGTTTAACTCAGCCAAAAGTAGATGCCGCAATAATTACTGAACCGTCAGGTAATAATATAGGTATTGCAGGTGCAGGAGTTATGTATTTTCGTGTTATTGTTACCGGTGTTCCAGCTCATGCAGCAACAGCACATTACGGTGTGAATGCAATTGTTAAGATGGTCCCAATAATTAACGCTCTCAAGACTCTAAATAAGAATAGACAAGAAAAAATCAGATATAAATATGCAGAAATAATAGATCCAAGGATGAAGGGAAAAGCAACAACTCTTAACATTGGTGTAATAAATGCAGGAGATTGGCCTTCTACAGTACCAGCTTTGTGTATCCTTGAATGTCGAATTGGTTTTCCTCCCGGTGAAACCCAAGAAATGGTAATAAAGCAAATTGAAAAAACTATTCTAAATGCTGCAGATAAAGATGTGTGGTTGAAAGAACACCCCCCAAAAGTGGAATGGTTTGGATGGAAAGCAAAACCTCATGAACAGAATCCTGAACACCATTTCGTTAAAGTTTTAGATAAAAATATTCGAAAGCTTACAGATACTGAACCAGTATATTTTGGAGGTGATTCAGGATTGGATACTCGGTTTTTTGTCCATCATGATATTCCAACAGTGGTGTTTGGACCATCCTCTGAAAATAATCATTCTATTGATGAGAGAGTTTCTATTAGTTCAGCAGTAAAAACTACAGAAATATTAGTTAGCACAATTATGGAGTGGTGCGGAGTAGAATTAGAGAAATAGAGTGACCATAACGCAACTTTACCTTGGTCTTTTAAAAGCTGAAGTTTTTTTTTTATTATTTCAGTATTTAGAGATTAAAATTTTAGAATTAGTTCAATTAAATTTAAAATAAGAAATAAAAAAAAAAATCATTCATTCAGGTCGAGGGGCTGCAAGTCTTACAACTCGTTCATTTTCTACAAGAGAGATTGCATTTTCGGGGCAGAATGCCGCACAAATTCCACATCCAATGCATCTTTCCCCAACTTTTTCCGATTTTCCTTCATTATTTAATTCCAGTGAACCTGTAGGGCATTTTTCAACACACGTTCCACATCCAATGCACTTTTCTTGATTGACTTGAGATACATATTTTGATAAATTTACAGTTATTGCGGTCCACTGTCCACAACAATCGCCACAACAATTACAAATTGAGTCTTCTTCACGCTTAAAGTCCATATTAGGATGATAAGCTTTATGTACTAGTCCATCAGCTTCAGATTTTGCCAAAATTTCCAAAGCATTCTCTTTAGAAATCATTCTAGCGAAACCTTGTTCGGTCGTATAACGAGCGGATTTACCAAAGGAAAAACAATTTTCTCGTAGATCTGTTTGCTTACATGAATGTCCTAATAAATCTTTATGGTGCCGACAATAACAATGTCCTACAGCAATATCATCGAACTTAATTATTATATCTTTTACATCTTGAGAGGGTAGGATTTTTTCTTCAGGAGATTCTAGTTCTTCATTAACTACTATCTCAATTTCTTTTCCAGTTTCCCTATTTTCGGTAAATGGAACCGTTCTATCAATCGGTCGAATATTTGGTAGGATATTGTTAATTAAATAATCATAATTAGCGAAGATACGACTTTTTGACTCATCCCTTAACTTTTGAAATAAACTAGCTAGTTCTTTTTCCTTATCACTATATTCAAGTTTATTCATGAATGTATACTCGAAAACTCCCACATTGATGAATGGCATCAATCTAAAAACCATTAAACCCGATCGGCTAGGTTGATTCATGATTAATCCCTTTTTAGCTAAAAATTTAACTTTCTTTGAAATTTCTTCCTCAGAAAGCCCACTACTTGCCTTTAATTGATCCATAGTCTGAGATTTTTTCCTCTTGAATGCTATTATCAGATCCAAATACTCCTCTTGAACTATAAACTTTAAAATATCAACTGTAGTATCTGTTACTCCAAGGGGGGTACCACCAGCACTATTAATCGCTTTTACTGCTTTAACATATTTTTCTTTTACAGCTTCTGACATATTTAATCAATAATTATTAATTTCTCTGGAAATTTATTAAATAATAAAATTTAGCAATAATCTTAAATTTTCTCGATAAAGTATCTAATAGGCTTTTAATAATAAAATGATTTAAGATAAGCTAAATAATTGATGTTAAAAAAAATAAATTTTATATATATTATTCTGGTCGAGGAGGCATAAAACGTGCAATCCTCGGATTTTCTTTTAATGAGATCGCTTTTTCAGGACAATTAAAAGCACAAACACCACATCCTATACAATCACGTTCCCCAAGAGTAGCTATATTATCATCATTTAGATACATCGTGTTGGTATAACAAACATCTACACAGATACCGCACCCAGTACAGAGATCATCATCAACCTGAGCGATATAATTGGTTGTATTTACGTTAACAGTATCAGGACCTCCTTGACCACAACAGCAATTACAACAAATGCATAAGCTGGTTTCATCCCTTGAAGTGTCAAAACTTGGATGATATGCCTTATGAACTAATCCATCTTCATCCGATCTCTTTACGATCTCCAACGCTTCTTCCTTTGTAATCAATCTGGTAAAACCTTGTTCCGAAGTATATCGGGCAGATTTTCCAAAGGTAAAGCAGTTTTCTCTTATATCCGTCTGCTTGCAAGGATTATCTAACAAGTCTTGTTGATGGCGGCAAAAACAGTGGCCCACAGCGATGTCATCAAATTTTTCTACAAGTTCTTCAACCCTTTGAATGGGTAAAATTCTCTCTTCAGGGACATCTAGTGACTTATCTACAACGATTTCAATTTCCTCACCGGTGGCTTTAATTTCGGTATAAGGTATGGTTCTGTCAACGGGGAGTCTCTTCTTTACCCATTCTGCCACTGCATCGTAATGTTCCTTTAATCTACCCTTCCCTTCTGAAGTTAAATTATAATATAATTGTGCTAATTCCCTGTTTTTCTTGTTATCTTCTAATTCTCCCATAAACGTGTATTCAAAAATACCTACGTCAATGAAGGGCATTATTCTGATTACCATTACACCATGTCTATTTGGTTGGTTAAATATTAATCCTTTTTTCGCTAATTTCTTCACGTTTTGTAGGATTACTTCTTCAGATAGTCCACTTGTTTCCTTTAGCTGTTCCATGGTTTGTGATTTCTTCTCCTTAAAATATTTAACAAAGTCGAGATCTTTTTCATCAGGTACAATGTACCTTAAAATAGCAATAAGGGCCTTTCCAACCCTTAAGGGTGTACCTCCAGCACTATTTATTATCCGAGCAGTTCTTTCATATTTCTTATATGTTTCTTGATCTAATGCTTCTGTCATTTTCTTTATTCCAATTTTTAATAATTACCTTAGTATGATATATACAATTACTTTATTCAATAAAGATTTTTTTCTTACGTTTAAGAAGTCTTCAACAAATATCATTGAAAAAAAAATTATTTAGGTTTAAAAATTATTGATGGTTTAAGTTTTTCAGAATAGTTAAATCCTGATGTCTCTTGAATTTCTCCGTATTTTGCCTTCAATTCCTCTATTGATC
Organism: Promethearchaeota archaeon; assembly: GCA_019057775.1. The sequence goes on along the minus strand of JAHLWT010000177.1, from coordinate 11,037 downwards.
CTGAGTCAAGGGCACGAGCATAGCAAGATTCAATGCATACAGGTTGTTTTCCCTCTTCAAACCGATCAATACAGAAATTACATTTTTGCATTTTAGTTTTTTCTCCGTCGCCAAATTGAGGAGCTGAATAAGGACAAACATCCTTGCATAAGTGTCCCGCACAATTCAGGCATCGTTCAGCTTCAGCTATAGCTGCTTCTTCACTGTATCCCATTGATACTTCTTTGAAATTCGATATTCTTTCTGCTGCCGGTAAGCTTGGCATTAGTTGACGTTCAGTTTTAACTATATCTGACGGAATTTCAACCTCTACTTCAGTCGCTTTGCTCATTGGTATTGGTCTTTTTCTGAGTACATCTCCTTGTAAATATCGGTGCATGTGTGATGCTGCATTCTGTCCACTGGCAATAGCATCTATAATACTTGCTACTCCACTAAAACAATCTCCAGCAACAAATACACCTTCTTTACTGATTAATTGGGTTTCATTATCAGCTTCAATGGTACCTTTAGAGCCCATTTTAATCTTACTCGAATTCTCCATATCTGGTACTTGCCCGATTGCGAATATTACGGTATCTGCATCTAGAAAATGTTCTTCATCATTCACTACATCAAACTGTGGTTGACCTTCTTCATTAAAAGTACATGCTGTGATGTCTAGGCATCCTACTCCAGAAACTCTTCCATTATCACCTTTGATTTGAGTAAATGTATGAGAATCATGAATTTCAATTCCTTCTTCTCGAGCTTCTTCGACTTCAGACACTGAAGCAGGCATATCATCACAACATTCAAGACAGGATACCGCCACATCAGTAGCACCCAATCGTCGTGCAGTACGAGCACAATCCATTGCGACATTACCCCCTCCGATCACCAAGACTTTTTTGCCAATTTTTACATCTTTTCCAAGATTAACATCCCGCATGAAGGAAGTACCTACTAGAGTTCCTTCTAACTCAATACCAGGAATTTTAAGTTTTGTTCCCTTGTGAGCACCGATTGCAATTAAAACAGCTCCATATCCCTGTTGAAGAAGTTCATCGATACCATTTTCCAAATCAACAGAAGTGTTAGTTTTAATTTCTACGCCCAATGCTTTTATGTAATCAATATCTTTTTGAAGAATTTCTTGTGGTAGTCGATGATCAGGGATTCCAACACTAAGCATCCCCCCAGCTAAAGGTAAAGCTTCAAAGATGGTTACTCCATAACTCATCCTAATTAAATCATACGCGGCGGATAAACCCGCAGGACCAGAGCCTATTATGGCTACTTTGGTTGATTGTGTTTGGGGAATTTTCTTAGGAGTTTCTAAAGGAACATTATCAGCTACGAAACCCTTTAGGGATTCTATCGCGATTGCCTGATCTACATCTTGTCGTTTACAAACATCTTCGCATGGATGAAGACATACTCGACCACAAACTGATGGTAAAGGCATCCTTCGCCTGATTAAATCCAATGATTCTTTAAACTTACCCTTAGCGATCAGAGCTGTATACGCAGGTATTTGAAGATGAACAGGACATGCTATTTGGCAAGGCGCTAATGCTTCACCATAGAGGTTACTTGGGCCCATAGAATCTTTTGTAATGATACCGCAATGGTGTTCCTCACGACATTTATCTTGATCAGTTACTACAATTCCATCATTTTCTCGTTTTGTTATGGCTTCATTAGGACAGACAAAAGAGCATACAGGTTCTTCGCAATGATAACAAGGTGAAATTAAATAGCTAGCAAATATATCTGGAAAAGGTCCTTCCTCATGATAATTGATCCTCATCCATGAGGCGGGACCCGCAGGTACATCATGCCAGTCTTTACATGCTATTCTACAGGCATGGCACCCGGCACATCGTGATTGATCAAAGTAGAATCCAACCTGCAATTTAGCCACCCTCCTTCTCTATTTTCACTTGAACTAAACATGTCTTCAATGCCGCAGCACCTCCTTCACTCATGGCGTCTTTAGTCAAGGTATTTGCACATCCACCTCTATCAATTCCTTCTTCATCTGGATTATACCACGCTCCTTCCGGCATTGCGACCACTCCAGGAATTATTCGTCTTGTCACCCATGCATTAACTGAAAGCGTTCCACGTTCATTGAAGACTAAAACGATGTCTCCATCTCGGATTCCTCTTTTTTCAGCATCAACAGGATTTATCCATAGTCTATGTAATCCAAGTTCTTGCAACCATTCGACCTTTTGTAATTCAGAGTGAACTGAATGTCGAGGATGAAAACTTAGAAATTGAAGTGGATATTTCTCTGCTAAAGGATCATCACGATTTTCCCATGTAGGGACATATTTTGGAATTGGAGGACACAATGGGTTATTCCAACTCGCGATTTGATCCGAGAAAATTTCGATCTTTCCTGATGGCGTTGGGAACGGTTTGTTCTCAAAATCATCGATATTCTCTTTAAATGCGACATATGGCTCTTTGACTGGAATTCTATATACACCGTCTTCCTTATATCTCTTATAATCCTTTATATATTGCTTTAAATCTCCACCAACAACAGTAAATAATCGTAACATTTTATCTTCATCAGACAAATCAGCAATTTCTTCTTTCACTCCTTTTCGCGCGGCTTTCATGAATTCATTAACAACCTTTTCTAACTCGAAATTTTCAACACCTAATCTTTTTGCCAATTCTTCAGCAATCCTTATATCGTCTTTACATTCTCCAAGTGGCTCGATTGCTTTATTCATATGACCAAAATAAGGACCTGATGGCCATGGTCTAGTAAGATCGCTTCTAGCTGCAAAACTCGTGACTGGAAGAACTATATCAGCATATTGCGCTGTAGGAGTTAACCAAATTTCAGGAACTACCGTAAATAAATCCTCTCTTTGCATGGCTTTCCTTGAAAGATTTGAGTTTCCTATCTGATTTACAAAATCGCATTGAAAAAACATAGCAAATTTAGCATCAAATGGATATCCACCTGCCTTTCCTTTAAGAATCGCATCAAAGACTTTATTGACATGCACCCTTGTATTTAAACGATCCCTTGGATTAATATTACCTCTTAAAGAAGGTCCCTTAGGGTAGGCTTTATTTACACCAGGAGGAATCGCAATAGATCTAAACATATGTGCATAGGGAATTCCGTGAAGTCCGCCACAAGCACTTCCTCCAGGTTTACCTATGTTTCCCGTCATTGCGGTTAAAGCAATTGCTGCACGGGTATATTGACCGCCCATATACGATCTTGCTGGACCCTGAGCGTCTTCTAACGCAGCAGGTTTTGTTGTAGCATATTCTCTTGTTAACTCTATTATAGTAGAAGCCTTTACTCCACAAATTTTTTCAGCCCATTCAGGAGTTTTTGGAATGCCATCTTCATCACCCATTACATAAGCTTTATATTTCTCAAATCCATGAGTGAATTTATCAAGAAATTCTTGATTATGAAGATTTTCTTTTATCATTACATATGCCATTGCAGCCATCATAGCAGTATCTGTTCCTGGAATTATTGGAATCCATTGATCTGCTACTGTTAAGGCAGTATCTGTATATCTAGGATCAATAGAAATTACCTTCGCTCCATTTTCCTTTGCTTTAATCAGCCACCATAGAGTATTCGTCCCCCCAATCATGCGTGCAGGATCATATCCCCAGAGGATTATTAATTTTGAGTTTAACCAATCTTCTTTGCTATGTCCGACAAATATTTGACCAAAACCATAAGAGGCTTGGGTACCAAAAATAGCTCCTTGTGAGGAAATATTTCCATAAGTAGTTGAAAAACCTCCTAATGCATTAAATAATCTATGATATGCCGCTCCAGGAAGATGTAGTGAAGCAAGGTATCCTCCATTAGCTACAACCAAAAGACTCTGATTTCCGTATTTTTCTATAACTTCCTTAATTTTATCAGCAACTGTATCAAGAGCTTCATCCCATGAAATGCGTTCAAATTTACCAGAACCTTTGGGTCCTGCTCTTTTTAAAGGGTATTTCAACCTTTCTGGATGGTAAATATAACCTCTTATTGATCGACAACGTAAGCAAGCTCTGAGTTGATTATCGGCATCTGCTGTATCATCACCTTCTACTCTTATGATTTTCCCATCTTTTACATGGAACCTTAAAGGACAGCGACCACCACAATCAAAAGCAGAGGTGGTATGGATAATTTTAATATCATTTTCTACTAATTCTTCTTGATTTTCCATATTATTATCACCATATTTCAATATTGTTTTTTATGATATTCTAATAAATAAATTTTGAGTATTCCTATTTTACTATAAATAACACTTAAAATTCAATATACGATTTTTTTTTAATTGACTTCTTCTAAATGTAAATCGTATATTTATTTATAACGATTGAGCATTATTTAAACCTTTCAGATCCAAGATTGTACGACCGTAATCTTTTGCTTCTTGTATCTTAATTAATCGCATATATAGTAGTGAATGTTGGTAGAATTGTAATTATTAATAAACTATTAGAAATTTAAATTAATTAAAAATTATCAAAAACATAATATGTGTTTAAAATGACAAGTTTGGATTTAGAGATTATAGGTAAAGAAACTAAGGAGAGGACTTTTAAATATACTTGGAAAGATGTAGTACTGTATAATTTAGGAATTGGTGCTCAGCCTGACGAGTTATCATTTGTTTATGAAGGAGCTAAAGGTGGGTTAAAAGTATTTCCTAGTTATGCTTGCATTGTTGCGGGGATAGGATTTCCAAGATTTAGTAAGAAGGGAATTGACGGTGCTCGTTTTATTCATGGAGAACAAATGATTAAACTTTATCAACCATTTCCCAAAGCGGGCGAAATGAAGGTAAAAGGAGTATGTGAAAATATCTTTGATAAAAAAAAGGCTGCTGTGATTCATACAAAAATTGCAGGTACTTCTGCTGATGGTAAACAAATATTTGATGTTAAATATGTTCATTTCTATATTGGTGAAGGTGGTTTTGGTGGAGACAGTGGCCCAAAAGCTGAACCATTAGATCCTCCTGAAGGGGCTAAACCTGATTTCAGCATATCGTATAAAACTAATGAAAATCAAGCTGCGGTATATAGATTAGTTCAAGATTTAAATCCACTACATATAGATCCTGAGTTTGCTAAAAGAAGTGGAAGATTTGATAGACCAATCCTTCACGGGCTCTGTACCTATGGTTATGCCACGCGAGCAATAGTTTATGGCCTTTGTGATGGAGACGTCGCTCGTTTTAAAGAATTTAAAGCAAGATTTACAAGTGAAGTATACCCGGGAGAAACTTTAACAACAGAAGGTTGGAAAGACAACGGTCGTTATATTATTCAAGTAAAAACGGATAGGGCTACTGTGTTAGGCAACGCCTACGCTATTGTTGAATAATTTTTTTTACAGAAAAACTTTTTTTTTATTATTGAATTTGTTCTCCATATTATCCGAGGGATGGATAATTTTACGTAATAGTAAAAGTCTTATTCATGAGATCATCTTTTCGCGATGAAGGTCCAACGTAAATTACATACTCAATTTTTTCTATGACCCATTCCTTTTTATCTACATTATAATATGCAAGATCTTTTGCTTTTAATTTCAAATGCACGGTTTTTTTTTCACTTGGATTCAGTAAGGCTTTAGAAAAACCCTTAAGATCTTTAACTGGGCGATCTACTGATGGATTTTTATATCCAACATACATCTGTATAACTTCTTCCCCGATCCTATTGCCGATATTGGATACGTCAACACTTACTTGAATTTCACCTTCAGTATTAATTGTTTTTCTGTCAATTCTAAGGTTATCATATGAAAACGTAGTATAGCTTAAACCATAACCAAATGGAAAAGCAGGTTCATATCCCTCTTTATCCATTAATTTGTATCCATGATAATATCCATATTCAATTTCTGTTGTAGTGGCATCAAAAAAGGGAAGTTGGTCCTCTGTCTTTGGAAATACTGCAGGAATTTTTGCACTGGGATTAACGACACCAAAAATAATTTCTCCAAGTGCTGTACCACCTTCCATTCCAGGATACCAGGCCATTAAGATAGCAGATACTTTATTTTTCCATGATTCGGTAATAATAGGACTGCCTCCTTCCGTAATAACGATACAATTTTTATTCACCGAAGCTATTGCCGATATTATCTTTTCATCTTTTTCATATAGCTATAATATTAAGAATAATAGATTATACTCGAATTAAAATTTTAGAAGAAAAATTTTTATTCAGCAAGGATTAGAAAACTTGTTGTTCCATGAAGTCCTCTACTTCCTTTCTTTCAGGAACGTTCATAGCACCCTTTCTTGTGATTTTTAATGCTGAAACCGCGTTTGCGAAATAAACAATTTTCTCCAGAGGCATGTTGGTTAATACTCCTGTAACTAAGCCAGCAGCAAATGAATCACCTGCTCCAGTCGTATCAACAACTTCAACTTTATATGAGGGTGCGGAGAAAGTTCCATCCTTTGTTAGAATAGTTGCTCCTTCTGCACCGCGCGTTATCCCTATAATTGAGGGTCCTAATTCCAGAATAGCTTCGAATGCTCTTTCACCTTTTTCTCCCGTGATAAATTCCGCTTCTGAGATTGATGGTAAAAAAATATCCGTGTCTTTTAGGACCCTAAAAATGTGTTCTCTTGGGTCCTTAAAATGCCACAAATCGTCGCGAAGATTAGGATCACATGCTACTTGCAATCCATATTTCTTGGCATATTCAATTGCTTTAAAAATGGCACTACGAGCTGGTTCATCAGCCATAGATACAGTTCCACACATTAATAATTTGGCAGATTTTATATACTTTTCATCAATTTCTTCCTCATTTAACATGATATCTGCGCAAGGAGAGCGATAAAATGAAAAACTTGGTCTTTTTCTTTCATCCAAACCTACAAATGCTAGCGCAGTTTTGTATTCATCAGTTATTTTTATTTGACTGGTATCTACTTGAACATCTTTAAGCTTCTTTATTAAAAAATGTCCAAAGAAGTCGTTACCTACTTTAGTTATCATACCCGATGATAAACCCAAACGTCTAACACCAGCTGCAAAATTAGCAGGAGCACCTCCGGCAAATCGTTTATAAGTAGCTTGTTCTTCTAAAGGTAGACCAGGCATATCAGCAATCATATCAATTAACAATTCTCCAATTGATATAACATCCACCATAAAATAGATTCAACTCTTTATATTTGTTTAATTTTGAAAAAATCTGTTATAATATATCATTAGTAGTAAATTAGTGATGCTAAAATTAAAAAAAATCATTAATCATAATCGATAATTTTTTTCTTTTCGTTATAGATTTTTTTCAATTCCAATTAATTCCATCTTTTCAGTGTCATATCGCTTGGGATCTTTAAAAATCTTACCTACTGTAGCTTTTCTTGATGAGTTCGAAAAAATTTTCATATTTTCCAACTCTTGGATGAACCATATAATCAGAAAGTTCAAGTGTATGGTCTGCAATCGCTTTAAAATCACTTTCAGCAACATTCTTATCTTTTAAAGAGATCATTAATCCAATTTCTTTGAGGAACTTATTCATCTCATCACAAGCGCTCTCTGCAGCTCTTTCATCAGATTCTTTTTCTAATTCAGGATTAAACATCCGTCCTACTTTGGCATATTGGGGGATTGCATATTTCCAAGTCCATCGATTGATTTCAGGATACATAATAGCCAAAGTTTCTCCATGCGCGATATGAGGTTGGTTCCCTCCGATTGCCATTCCGATTCCATGGGGAAGTGTTGTTCCCGCGTTAGTTATGGAATATCCTCCGAGTGTGTTTGCCCAAGAAACAGCTTCTCTCGCTTCTCTATTTGACCCGTCCTTAACTGCTATTGGTAGATACTTTATCAAGAGCCTAATACCCTCTAAAGCATGCATATCAGTATAGGGCGACGCATTTTTATTTAAGAGGCTTTCAAAGTTGTGACAAAATGCATCGAATCCTGTTGAAGCAGTAACATGTGGAGGAACAGTAACCGTGAGCTCTGGGTCAACAATGCTGACTTTAGGATAAAGAAGCCTATCAGCAAGTGCATACTTTAATTTTTCTGCACTGTTCGTTATGACAGAAACTAGGGTTGTTTCTGTACCCGTACCTGCTGTGGTGGTGAGTGTAATTACAGGTAATAACTTGTCTTCAATTGGTTTTGATTTATTCTTTCCGAAGGGATCCACTCTGTAGTCCCATGCTTCACCTTCATGAGTCGCACCAACAGCAACTGCTTTTGCCGTATCGATTGGAGATCCTCCTCCAACCCCCAGAACAACATCCACTTTATTATCAATTGCCATTTTCGTGCCAACATTTACCATATCTGTTGTAGGGTTGGCTTTCACGCCATTATAACGAATAACATCGACTCCTGCTTCTTGACATAACATTGTTACTTTTTCTCTAAGTGATTCTAAACTAGATCCCGATCCTGTAACCATTAGGCATTTCTTTCCATATTTCGCTAATACTTTTCCTACTTCGCTAACACGCCCCCATCCATGGAGAAGTATTGTTGGATTAAAATAATTTATATTTCTCAATTTTTCTACCTATTCATTATTTACATCAATAAAAACTTTCATTACTTTATCTTTCTTATCATCAATATACTTATAAGCTTTATTATACTCTTCAAAGGGAAAGTGAACTGTCATTAGTGGTTCAAGTTTAATTTTTCCCGAGTTTACAAGCTCAATCGCTTTTAGATAATCATCAGATTGATACATAAGAGTGCCAATCAACTTAAGTTCACGATCCTGAACAAATCCAAGATCAATTGTTGGCTTATAACCAAAAACTCCAACAACAATTATATCTGTACCTTTTCTTGCATTATTAATTGCAGTGTCTATTGTTTCATTAGAACCAACGCATTCTATTATTAAATCTGCTTTATTTGGGCCAAAAGCTTTTCCAATTTCTTCAGAAAGATCTTGTTTGGTTGGATTGGCAGTAAAATCAATACCTACTTTTTTTGCGATATCTAATCTAAAATCACTCAAATCAGTAATCATTACTGCCCTTGCGCCTAAAGCTTTAGCAGCTTGCCCTATAAGATTACCAATTGGGCCCGCACCTAATACAAGTACATTAAAACCGGAAATATTTCCACCTCTTGTCACGGCGTGGACAGCTACCGCGCAAGGTTCTATCATAGCACCTTTCTCATAAGTCATATTATCAGGAAGCTTTATTATTTTCTCTGAATCTACCTTAAAGAACTCCGAAGCCGCTCCTGTTGTTTGGAATCCCATCACTTTAAGATCATCGCATATATGATACTTTCCATGAGTGCAAGGATAACATTGATTGCAAACCACTTGAGGGAGAATAGTCACTTTATCACCTATTTTAAGATTTTTTACATTTGAGCCAATTTTTTCAATTTTCCCAGAAACCTCATGACCTTGAGTAACAGGATAATCAGTATATGGATGTTTTCCATAATAAACATGAATATCGCTTCCACAAACACCAATTCTTATCATTTTTACTAGGACATCATTTTCCTTTAATTCAGGAATCGGTATATCTTGAAACTCTATTTTACCTGGAGCTGTCATTACTTCTTGCTTCATAATTTTCACTCTATTTTTTCTTATCATTATTCTATAAAAAGACGAAATATTCTTAATATTTTTAATATTAGCATTCTAACAAGGCTTATTAATCTAGAATTCCACGAGCTGAACTCAATTTGGAAATAAATTATTCAATGAAATTTAAATCTCAATCCTCTTGAAATTTTAATTTGATCTTTATTATTCGAGACTATATCCAAAACACAGTTTGTCTCAATTATTTCATCAAAGTTCCAATATGCTAGTAAGCCATTCTGAGACGTTATCAATCAACTCTTTTTTCAAATTTATTTTCTTAAATCATTTAATTTATAATTAATTATCTAAAAACAAGAAAAAATTAAATTTAAAACGAATTAGATTAAACATGACCACTGAAGAAAAATATAAACCAACCTGGAATTCTTTAAAAAGGCATAGAAATCCAGAATGGCTTGATGATGCTAAATATGGCATCTATTACCATTGGGGAATTTATTCCGTCCCTGCATTCGGGCCAAAAACGGCCAAAAATGGATCTTGGTACGGTCATGAGATGTATTCCGAGGGAACCCCCCAATATAAACATCATACAGAAACTTACGGTCATCCCTCGGAGTTTGGATACAAGGATTTTATACCCTTATTTACAGCAGAAAAATTCGATCCCGAAGAATGGGCAAAACTCTTTAAGCAAGTAGGAGCAAAATTTGCAGGACCAGTGTGCATTCACCACGACGGTTTTGCAATGTGGGATAGTAAGGTGACGAAATGGAATGCTGCTCAAATGGGACCCAAACGAGATACTGTAGGTGAAATGGAAAAAGCCATCAGAAAACAGGGATTGAAATTCATGGTAGCGTTTCATCATGCTGAGAACCACTGGTTTTTCCCTCATTGGAACAAGGAATATGACACATCTAATCCGGAGTATTCGGGATTATATGGACCAATTCACGATGAAAATTCAAAACTTAACTTACAATGGAGATGGACACGTCAAGCCAAGCCAAGTAAGGAATATCTTGATAATTGGAAAGCAAAGATAATAGAAGTATTAGATAATTATAAGCCTGATCTCATATGGTTTGACTTTGGCTTGGGGAAGCTTCCTGATAAATACAAGAGAGAAATGCTTGCATATTACTTCAATAAGGCTGAAGAGTGGGGAAAGGAAGTTGCTGTAACTTACAAAATGCATAATCTACCTCCAAGTGTTGGAATTCTTGATTATGAGTTGGGTAGGGCTGATAAATTAACATATTTTAAATGGATAACAGATTCATCAGTTGACGATCAAGGAGCATGGTCCTATGTAAAAGAGGCGGGATACAAATCAGGAGACACGCTTGTTCATAATTTAGTAGATAGGGTATCCAAGAATGGCTACCTCCTATTGAATTTTGGACCGAAAGCAAATGGTGAAATTCCTGATCCCGCGAAAAATTGCCTTCTTCAAATAGGAAAATGGCTTG
>JAHLWT010000176.1 GCA_019057775.1 Promethearchaeota archaeon | reverse complement strand
TTTATAATCATAAGAAAAAGTGACATATTAAAAAATACTTTTAATGACTTGAAACAACCCTTTCACGATCAAAGATCGAAATAAAATATTCCTTTTGAAAGCCTAAAAACAAAGAATTATAATCAGATCAATTCAATTGATCAATCATTAATATTAACATAATGGTGTTATTGTAAAATGAATTTTAAAGATATAATATTTAAAAAGAAGGAAAGAATTGCTTACATAACTATCAATAGACCTGAACGATACAATGCATGTACACAGAATACAGTTCATGAATTAATTGATGCATTTAATTTATGTATGGATAATGAAATAGGCGTTGTCGTTTTTACTGGTATTGGAGAAAAAGCGTTTTGTACTGGAGGTGATCAAACAACTCGTGAGAAAGGGGGATATAAAGGGGGGAAAATGCTACCTTTAGAGGTAGGATGGCAACGCGTTACTCATCTTATTCGCACACTACCCAAACCAGTGATTGCCCGAGTGAATGGATACGCAATAGGAGGGGGGAATGTATGGCATGTAAACTGCGATCTCAGTATTGCAGCAGAACATGCTCAGTTAGGGCAAGCAGGACCACGAGTGGGATCTTTTGATCCTGGATATGGTACTGGAGATTTAATGAGATGTGTTGGAATTAAACGTGCAAAAGAGATATGGTTTCTCTGTCGCCGCTATACAGCACAACAATCCTTAGAAATGGGTTTAGTAAATGCAGTTGTGCCTTACGAAAAATTAGATGAGGAAGTAGAGAAATGGTGCCAAGAACTTTTAGAAAAAAGCCCCATTGCACTAAAAATGCTGAAATATGCATTTTTGGCTGAAACAGATGGAGTTACCGGTATTACTCAGCTAGGAGTTGGCGGGCTATCTTTATACTATGGAACTGATGAAGCTATGGAAGGTAAAGATGCATTTGTAGAAAAAAGGAAAGCAGACTTTAATCAATTTAGGAAATAATAATTAATTAAAGTAGATTCTGCTTAAAACAAAATAAAACAAAATAAAATAAAATAAACAAATAGTCTTATTCTTCTTCTTTCTTATTGACCTTATTTTTTGCATAAATTACAAGATTCTTATTAAAGGGGCTCAAATTTTATTTATGGAAAAATAAAAGAAGTTTTTATGAGTAATGTTTTATTTATCAGTAATTTTAAAACGTGTATTGATTTAAAAAATGGTTCAAGAAGTCATATGTGAAAATTGTAAAGAAAATACCTCTCCAAAAGTATTTGAATGTGAAGATTGCTATAACCAAGTGTGCGATGACTGTGCGAACATCTGTAAGAATTGCGGGGAACATTTCTGTGACGGATGTTATCAGGATCACAAACAAAAATGTAAATAGATGAAAGGAAGCTATATTATAGTAATTTTTTTACCCACTTACAGGAAAATTAGGATTGGAGCATTAGGAAAAATACCATTTCCTCCAGGTTATTATTTTTACACAGGCTCAGCAATGGGTAAAGGTTCAAGTTCTTTAGAAAGACGAATTAAAAGACATATTTCTCTGCCAGAAAATAAACAAATTCATTGGCATATTGATTACTTATTAGAAGATCAAGAGTGTCTTATTGAACGTATATACATTATTCCTTCTCAACTTAGGTTAGAATGTGTTTTTGCCAGAGAGATTCAAGAGGTTTCAGATAATTCAATTAAAAATTTTGGTTCATCTGATTGCTTATGTAAGAGTCATTTACTCTATTTTAAAAAATTTCGAAGTTTTTTATAATATTAAGATCTTCGAATCAAAATTATCGGAATAATCAAAACAATAATCAACATAATCTCAAAAATTATCCCTGCTCGTTTATAATTCCATTTAGGAAGCCATCCTAAAAATTTAGCCCTAAACCAGTCAATGAACCTATGAAAGTAATATTTATCTCCCCATTTACTCTCAACATTATTTTGAATTTTTCTCTTTTGAATTGGTCTTAAAATAAACCAATCCCAAATATCCATTATATTAGCAAACAACATTGCTAACCAATAGGGGATCATAAAGATAATAATTGAAAGAATAGACAAACCATAAATGATGATATGCCAGATCAACCAGAATTTATCTCCTTTTTGAACTTCTGGTGTGTGATAGGTTATAGTAGCGATCCCATCTACAAATATATGAGATAAAAAAGCTAAGATAATTGTGAATATAATATTAAATGGGAATAACATATACTTGAAGCATAGAATTTGAATAACAACAGCTACGAGATTATGAGTTACTGTTTCCAAGTTTGTGAATAAATAGAATAATTTTGATAATTCTATGAAATTAAACAAAATCCTTAAAATTTTTTAAACTTGCAATTAAATTCAACTTATATTTTTAATCCATTAAGAAAAATAAATTTGAAGTGAAAAATATGGGAAGTATGTTAGAAGGAAAAGTTGCAATAGTTACCGGTGCGGGGCGAGGTTTAGGGAGAGAAGAAGTATTATTGATGGCTAAAGAAGGTTGTAATTTGGTCGTGAACGATTTAGGCGCTGGTTTTGATGGAAGTGGTGCTGAAACCAAGGTTGCCGATCAAGTAGCTGAAGAATGCAGAAATTTGGGCGTCAAGGCTGTAGCTAATTATGATTCAGTTACAGATTTTAATAAAGCTAAGGCAATGGTTGACCAAGCAATATCTGAGTTTGGAAAATTGGATATTGTTGTTAATAATGCTGGTATTTTAAGGGATAGAATGCTCGTTAATATGACAGAACAAGAATTTGATGATGTTTTAGGTGTACATCTTAAAGGTACATTTAACGTAACTCGTCACGCTGCTGCCTATTTCAGAGAACAAGTAAAAGCTAATGAATCTTTAGGAAATTTTGGAAGGATAATTAATACTGCCTCTGATGCGGGCTTAACTGGAAATATTGGACAGACCAATTATGGTGCTGCTAAAGCAGGTATTGCGGCATTTACAATGAATTCTGCAGCAGAATTGAAAAAATATGCTACAGTCAATTGTATTGTTCCTTTAGCCCGAACTCGTTTAACCACAGATGCGACTCCACAGATGGTAGAAATTATGAATAAACTTGATGAGTCAGGATTAGATGTTTTCAATCCCGCTAATGTAGCGCCAATGGTTGTATTCTTAGCCTCAGATAAGTCCAAAAAAATTAATGGCGAAGTATTTAGAGTTGTAGCTGATCGAGTTATGCTATTCCAAGGATGGCATACCGTTAATCAAATTAAGAATGATCACAAACCATTTACACCTCAAATATTAGCCGAAAGGATTAGAGAGTTAATGAAAGGAGCACCCAAAAAGGAGAGTTTATACGCTCTATTAGGCGATCTGGTTAAGATGTAATTTTATTTTTATATCTATTTTTTTTAATATTACTTTTATTCTAATTTCTCTGTGATACCTCTAAAAATGTTGTAAATCAGTAAGATAACCTTATCAAAATCTTTTTCAGATAAATCTAAATTGCTTCTATTTATGATATTTAATAAATATTCTAATTTGATTAAAGCCTTCTCTATAAATTCTTGTTTATTGGTAGATCTGGATTTGTTCTTTAGAAAAATTATTTCGCTAATAAGCATGTTTATTAGCTTTTCTTTCCTCGATCGAAATAAATCATCATACTGCCAATTTATAACTCTGCTCACCTTTTATTCACTTTAATATTATTTTAGTTTCTAATTAATAGGAGAGTATTTTAGAATATATGTCTTTTAGAGTCCAAAAATTGATTCTTATTGAATTCTTTTGGAATAAAATAGGAGAATGAATGAAATATGCATTTATGAAAATTTTCTTTTTTTCTTTTCTTCTTTTTTCTCTTTCTCAATTAAGCTCTGGAAAAATTTATCTTCCCTTGAGCCATCATCTTCTATAAATTTGTTCTTATAGTACGAACCAATTATCATTCCAACAATAAAACCTATAGCAAGCCCTGTTATACTTAAAGTAACGAATAAAGCAAAATACCAATCAATACTAAGGCCCAATCGAACACATATATAAATAGTAGGAAGGATAGTTGATAAAAGTCCTCCAATCAGTCCAGTTGTTATACCCAATTTTAATGGGGATTGATGATATTTCCTATATTTCAAAGTATACAATACACCGAAGATTGATCCAATTAAGAAATCAAGATCTCTATTTAAGAAAAAACCACCGTAGGGAATTATGAGAATAGAGCTAAAAGTAATTAAAACAAAAATAAGAATTCCAAAAATCCTATTCTTCTCTGTTACTTTTTCAAATAAAGTTGAGATTTAAATCACTTAAAACTAGTAATTCAATTCTTAGAATTGATCTGATATTATAAAAAATCTATAATTTAAGAAAGTTATTATTATTACCTTCTATCTATCAGTAAACGGTATGTCCTTACCTTTTGTGATAGTCTTTTTAACGACTTTCTTGGCCAAACTAACCGGATCAGCTAAACTTTTTAATCCTTCTCCAACAGCTTGTGCAGCAGAACCTAAAACATCTGTCGTTATACTACCACCTCCAACAACTTCTTGGGCAATAATACCTACCGCAGGAGTTAAAACAACTGATATGATTGTGGTTACAGCTGCTATTGCGACTGCTTTTGCAATCTTTTTAGCTATAGGACTTGCTCCCCCTCCTTTTGCCTTCTCTTCTTCCCCAACTGCTTCTAAAGATCTTTTTAATCCTTTAATCAAAACATTAAGAGCATTTTCCTTTTTCTCTTTCTTTCCTTTATGGTAGATCCCTTCTTTATAAGCATTTTCTAAAAACTTGGTTAGAGATTTATATTTTTGGATTTTTTTGTATCCATTCCAATCTTCTTCTTTGAAACTCATTAAGATGGTATTACATGGCTTACCTTTATTAACATCATACACATATATTTTAGGCTCCTTCTTATCACTTAAATAGATAGCTTCATAGATGCTATCTCCTAATTCTTTTTTCTGTCCTATTAATAATCTAAAGTTTATTTTGTCTGTTTTTCCTATAAATCCTTTCGAAAATTTCGCTAACGCTACTTTACCCTTCTTCGCTTTTTTTTCTTTTTCAATTACAGTGTCTGACCGTTTTTCCTCAAAATAATCACCAAGTACATCGAAGGCCTCTTTAAACACTTTTTTCGCTTTATCGACTTCTTTTCCCATAGATACCACTTCTAAAATAGAGAAATTTGTGTTAAAACTCAGCTATAATAAATATTTTATTCTGAATATTTATATTTATTTCTAAGATTGTATTTATATAATAGCAGAATAACAACAGTAATTTTCATAGGTAAATTTCCTTGTCAAAGATATTGATAACAGGCGCAAATGGTTTTATTGGTGCGAATATTATACGTGCTGCCTTAGCAAAAGGTTATGAAGTTAAGGCTTTTGTACGGCATACTTCTAATCTTCAAACAATTCAAGATTTACCTATTGATTTTGCTTATGGAGATTTAAGAGAAAGTGACTCAATCCATAAAGCATTAGATGACTGTAATTATATTATACATAACGGTGCGATATACTTATTCTTGGCAAAGTGGTTTTGGGCAGATCCTAAAAAGATTAAAGCTATGTACGATGTAAACGTTAGAGCTACTGATAAATTACTGGAGTTAGCAAAGGACATTGGTATAAAAAAAGTGGTTTACACTAGTTCTGAAAGTGCAATTGGGATGCCGCCAGAAGGTTCAATTGGTGATGAAAAATTATTCGCAACAAAGGAAGAATTACCCGGACACTATAAAAGATCTAAGTATTTGGGGGAATTAGTGGCTTTAAAATGGAATAAAAAAGGTTTACCAATTTGTACAGTATTACCTACAACTCCTATGGGACCTTATGATATCAAACCAACTCCTACTGGAAGGATTGTGATGGATTTTATGAATGGAAAGATGCCGGGATTTGTCGATACTACCTTAAATGTTGTGCACGTTAAAGATGTTGCCATGGCTCATGTTCTGGCCATAGAAAATGGAAAACCAGGGGAAAGATATATTGCAGGGAATAAAAACTTGACCTTCAGAGATCTTTTACGTTTAATTGCAGATGTAGCGGGTATGAAAGCCCCTAATTTTGCGATTCCTATGGTGTTAGTAAAAGCTTTTGCATTTTTAGATGAATTTATATCATGTAAGATAAAACATTCGAACCCAAAAACGCCTATCGAAAGTGTTGCTTCCGCGATGTATAGAGCTTTTAATTGTACTAAAGCTTGGACTGAATTAAAAATGCCAAAAACAAATATACGCATTGCTATTAGGGACCAAATTGATTGGTTCTATGAAAATGGTTATACAAAAAGAAAATAAAAACTAATAAATTGCTTGCTTGACTAATTCTAGAAGTTCAACAACTTTGATTTGAGAATTAACTTCCTTTGCTGCATCTAAAAGATTATTTAGGCAGAATGGGCAAGTAGTAGTTAATATATCTGCACCCGTTTCTTCAGCTTCTCTAATCCTATCAACAGCTATTTCAATAGCTAAATCTGGAAATCCTGATTTTAATCCTCCACCTGCTCCGCAACAATATGAATATTTACGATTACGTCTCATCTCAATAAATGCATCTTGTTTTATAGCATTTATCACATTTCTCGGAGCATCATAAATACCAGAATGTCTACCTAAATGACAAGGGTCATGATAGGTAATTTTTCCTTCAATCTTATTTGATATTTTAATTTTCCCCTGATTAATCAATTGATCAACTAATTCAATTGCATGAAGAACCTCAAAATCCCAATCTTCTACATATTTTGGATAATCATATTTGAGCGTTTTATAGCAACCAGCACACGTAACTACTATTTTCTCCACATCTGCTTTTTTAAAAACATCCTTATTGTGCTCTACTAACTCTTTAAAAAGATCTTCTGCTCCTGATCGTAAATTTATAGAACCACAACACCATTCATCTGCTGTTATGGATAAATGAATGCCTGCTTTGTTTGCAATTTCAAGAAATGTTTTTGATATTTCATTTAATCGATAAGCGGATGTACATCCTACAAAAAATAATGCATCTCCACCCTTAGGCAGAAACTCAAAATCTTTGGGGATCCAGATTAGTCGATCATTATGATTTTCAAAATAGGGATTATGTTCTTTTGCTTCATGAGCGAAAATCTCTTTATGTCTACCTAAAGGAGCCACTCCTGTATCTACTAAATCTGCTCTTAATGCTTCCCAAATTTCTACATGATCACCGATACTTTCTCTTGCTGGATTACTCATGCAAGGATTCTCTGGATTATTACAAACTTCCCTACATGCACCACATAGAGTACATTGATAAACAACTTCCGCAAGCCCTTTACTTGGTTCTATTTTTCCATCAAGCAATGCCCTTGCTATAGTAAATCTCCCTCTCGCGAAAAAAACCTCAAAACCAGGACCATGATCCCTCATAGGACATGTGATTTCGAGAAAAGGATTGGAGTACGGTCCTTTTAGAGCTCCTCGGCAATCACCAATTGCAACACATGAGAGTATTCTTTCTTCCAAATCATCAAGTCTCTTAAATTTTTCTGTCATTTTTTATTGTTCCTTCTCTCTTCTAAATTTAAATATAAAATTAAATGTTATATTATTGGTTTTTATTAGCTACAATCTAAATTTTCCAGGGCTAATAATATTATTTGGATCAACTAAATTTTTTACTTTCTTTAAGATGTTATAAAACCTTTCATCATATATTCTTGAATCTATTAAAACTTGTGAGCCAATTTGCCCACACATGTAAATTACTCCACCAGCTTTCAGTAATAGCTCAAATTGTTCTTTCCATAGACTAATGACATCTTCCTTCAAATCCTCATCGGTTGTGGCAGTTAACCCACTTCCAATATAACAGCTATTATGATTTAACATGACAATATGACTTGTTCCAGCCTCAGCATCTGCATTTAAGAGTTCTTCAGACTTTTGTTCTTCCCATTCATCTAATTTATATAATATTTCTGGAAAACGTGATACTGGTACAATTACTTCTGTAGTACAGGCAAAATAATCTGGACCACATACAGAAAATAAAGGATGATAGACTTGCCAATGACCTTGCTCACCATAATACCAATCTGTAATGTTTCCCTCACTAGCACTCGGACCTAATTCTCTTGTTGAATATTTCTCGGCAATGCTCTCCAAGATTTCGGAATTCCTTTCCAAGACTTTTTCATCAAAAGCTTCAGTCACATAGAAAATTACTCCTCCTTTTATATCTCCCCATGTCTCAATTGATTTATCAAGTGTAATTCCCATTACTGCTGGGGGGGGTGTAAAAAAGAAATCATAAATTCCTAATTCTCGAGACCAACCTTTTTTTTTCATTTCTAACACAATTTTCTGTGTGTTTTCATAAGTTTGTTCCTTGATATAAAATGTTTTCCCTGAAAAATATGGTGGTTTTGGATATATTTTCATTGTTGCCGTTGTTTTTATCCCCATTGTGCCATTATCTCCAAGAAATATACCCATTAAATCTGGTCCTAATGCAAGTCGAACAAATGGTTTCTCAACATACCGATTCTCCTGAGAACCAAGTCTAATCACTTCACCCGTGCCTAATACAACTTCTAATCCAATACAATTTTCACTACATTTTCCATATTTTGCACATCCACCTCCACCTCCAGAATGATGAGATAAACCTCCTCCAATTGAAGCATTAAGACCAGAACCAGGACCCATATTCCCCGTATAAAAACCTTTATCAAAAAGAACTGCATTGAGCCTGGACCAATTAATTCCACATTGCACAGTTACAGTATGATTTTCATCATCAATATCTATTATCTTATCCATTCTGGTTAAATCAATAAGTAAAGTATCTTTTCTAATGGGTTTGCTCCCTCCCATTAAGCCACACCCGCCTCCTCGAGGGAGAATAGGAGTATTATATTTATTTGCAACTTTAATAATTTCTGCTACCTGCTCAGTTGATTCGGGGCGAATTGTTATTTGGGGTATTATCTCGGGTAAACAAGGATCTAATCCTCTCGAGTATCCTACACAAATATAATCTTTATCAGAACAGTATTTATTCCCTACAATATTTACTAACTCATCATATAAACCCATGATTTTATACACTTAAGGCATAATTTTTATGTTTTTTTATTTATCAATGGTTTTAATTAAATCTATGCAAATCTTATAAACTTTAGTTATATTTTTGAAATCTAAATTGTCGATTACATCATTTCTAGTATGATAATATAATTCTTTAGAGGATTGTGGCATAGAACTCATTGATACAGCCGATATTTGTTTTCTAGCAAAACTTAATGAATCTGTATAAGCCATACTTGAACTTATTTTAGTTTTTATATTTAGATTTTTAGCTGATTTATTTAATAATTCTATTAATTTATAATCCATTCTTACCAATCCAAGAATTTCTGATTTATGGATTAGAATAGGTGAATTTTTGTACCCTACCATATCCAGGTTTATTACTTTTGCTTTCTTGATTGCATTAAAATATTTTTTCACAAAATATTTGCTTCCTTTTGCGCCGATTTCTTCACATCCATATGCATTAATCCACACTTCGGTGTTCCTTGGTCTGTTCTCTGAAAGGCTATAATATCTTGCAATCTCATAGCATACAGCCATTCCTGATAAATTATCATTAGCCCCCATTACTGGTTGGTTTGATATTATAAAAAAGAATTGTATTAATGCAATTGGAATTGATCCTATAAAGATTAAATAAAAAATTAATTCAAAATAGAAAAAATCAGTTTCTAATTCAAGGAAATTAACAATAATCTTCATAGGTAAGATAATTAACAGAATTACATTTAATATTAGATTTATAGATATAATGATTATAAATCCATATCTGATTTTTCTAATAAGGGGAAACTCCCAATTAGAATCTAGATGACTCCCAATTATTATTAAATTTTTAGCTTGATTTTGTGATTCTATTTTAGAGATTACATTTTGAGAATGTCTCTTAGGAAAAAAAAGGTCAATTACCTCTTTTACAAAATACATCTCTCCAATCAAAATTAAACAAGATAAAATACTAATTATTAAACTTAACAACGGGTAAATCCAATAAAATATTATAGAAAGGATAAAAAGGATCATAGGCAATCTGAATGAAGCCTTATAAGCTCCTGGATGAACAGTGAACTCTTCGGTTTTTACATCATAACCTAATGATTTAAGCTTATTGTAAAATAATTTGGCTGCCTTGGACTCATTATTACTACATGGAGATCTAGGTCCAACCTTTTCACAAAATTCAAGTATAAAACTTTTCATCTCAACTATAAGCTGTTCATCTAAATCCATTTTTTTGAACTCCAACTTAGTATTTTTTAAGGAACACCAAAAGATAGGTAAGTGGGAATAAAAAGTGGTTTCTTAACACGAGGGAATTTAATATCATCTTCTAATTCTTTAATCATCATCACACTATCATGAAGTCTTAAAAAATTAAACTTTTTGAAAGCATTATTTAACTTATAATTTCTGGAAGATGAAAAGTATAATAAAAGTGCTACTGAGCGCCGTGTTGCTGCTCTCATGATTTTATCAATTAAATAAATATAACCAAGATGTAAATCTTGTTTATTTTTAAAAATTTTTTCATCAAGGAATATTTCATGAATTAATCCTATTCTAATTTTAATACCATATTTAAAAGCATAAAGATTTTGATGAGTAATTACAGATCCTCCTATGATTTTATTATCTCTTTTCATTAAAATATAAGTTGGTTTATATCTCTTTGAAGGTACTTTTATACGAGCCCATTCAAATTTAGATTTGTTATACTCCGGATATCCATCATAATATTTTGATATCTGATTATTCGCAGCTTTCATATATTTAAAATGTTTCGTATTGTAATTAATTTCATAAGAAATGTCCTTGAAAAAATTGTTATTCCTAATCCTAATTCTATTTAAATACCGAGAGAAAAAAGAAAATAGAAAGAGAGCAGGGAATAAAAGAGAGAAGCCGTAAATATTTCTAACAAATTGAATTACATTTGGAAATTGGATAAAAATATCTTCTTTTTCAAAATTAAAATAACCAAGTTTTTTATAAATATATTTCCTGGCATTTCCTCTAAGTCCAGTTGATAGCATTGAGAATTTACATCCTTTCTTCCTCATATAATCTAATGACATTTCCATTAATCTTGTAGCTATACCTCTCCTTGTATAGTCTGGATGGCAGGTAACATCATTGATATCTCCAACTAAATATTTCTTGTCTCCAAAAGGAACTTCCTCAATTAAATTTGCATAAACGGCACCAACAATTTTATTCACATCAACATCTTCAGCGATTTGACACATTTCAGGTTCAAATCCAGGTGATTGAGGATATCTCCAGATCCAATTCTTCGAAGTCCTTATAGCCCCTAGACCATTCTGTTGAAAACCAATAATGAATAAATCAGCTAAACTTTTTTCATCCCCTCGTTTATAATGACGGTAAATAATATTTGTCATGTCGCAATCATTAATGATAAAGAGTTTAATCCTAAAATTTCATACTTAAATATGATTAGAATATAAATATCTATTATAAACATTAATTTTTTAATTTTAGTTTATTTGTAAAAGAGATATTCATATTGAACGAATTAGGACCTGAAAGGGAAAAATCTAAAAGAATTTATTGGATTGATCATGCCAGAGGTTTTATAATGCTGCTTTTAGTAGTTACTTTATATCTACCTGCTGGCATTAGAGAAGGAACCTTAAGATTCTTTTTAGAACACCCTCCCAATGAAACAACGACTCACATTATTAATTTTTTTGATGTTGGAGCACCAGCGTTCATAATTCTTATGGGATTTTTAATGCCCTTATCGTTTTTTCGCCGAAAGGAAAGAGATGGTGTGAAAAAAGCAATTAATCATATTATCATTAGATATGGAATTATATTGTTCCTTGGATTGCTAGTAGTTTTCATAGATCAAAGTGCTTTGATTAAAACAATTGATGGTATGCTTGTTATCCAGTGGGATGTATTACCAACTCTCGGATTGGTAGGATTAATTGCTTTGCCTTTTCTTTGGTTAGATCCTAAAATTAGAGCGGGAATTGCCTCACTCATGCTTTTATTCTATCAAATTATGCTTACTTCTGGAGGATGGAGAGAATATGCTATAGTAAGTGTCCATGGAGGAATTTTAGGAACAATTTTCGGATTTTCGGCTATAATGATTTACTCTACATGCCTTGGTGAATTCTTTTTAATCAATAAAGAGTATTCTGAGACACAAAAATATAAGTTCTCTTTAATTATAGGTTTAATATGTTTTTTCGGGGGATTATTAATTTCTCTTATTCCCGGATGGTGGGCTAATAAACGTCAAGTAACTTTATCATATATCACGATAAGCTTAGGCATTTCAATTTTGCTCTTATTTTTGTTCATTGCTATAGATAAAAAGTATCAAAAACCCATCTTTGGACTAGATAGTTATGGTAAAAATCCATTCATTATCTATATTATCGCAATCGTTATGGAATTTTTAATAGTTGATATTATTGGTTATCGTCTTGATTTGTTTATAGGGATCTTAATGATAATCATCGTTACTATAATTGCAATTGTTTTAGATAAATGGGGTAAAATTATTAAGCTATAACTATTACCTCTTATTTTTTCTACTCCAATATATTCAAGATATGAAGAAAAAATAGTTTTTTTAAGTGAAATTTCTATACATATATATAACTAAATAACTATCTCAACAATTAAAATTGAAATTGAGTTAAATGAGTGAAAGAATAACTGAAATACTAGTTAGTTTGAAAGCGATAAAAGGAGTTCATGGTGCAGCCTTAATTGAGAAATTTGGATTAATAAAAGGTAGTGCTTTACCAGGTTGGGTTGATCCTGAAGCTGTAGCAGCAATGGTCACTTTGATTTTAAAAGCTAGTCAGAGAGCAACCAAAGAATTGGAACAAGGTCAATTTTACAGTGCTATCATTGAATCTGAAAAAGGAAAAATATTATTCAGTGAGATCCAAGGAAATATTTTAATAATAATTGCCACTCGTGAGGCAAAACTAGGAATTATTAATCTTAAATTAGATGCTGCAAGTTCAGCACTTGAGTCTTTGATATAATATTTTATTACTTTTTTTTGAAACTGGAATTATTTAACTTCTCATAATAGATTTCTTAAGATGAGTTAAGCATAATTATTTTTCTCACTCGAAGATTCCAATTCGTTTTAGAAGTTTTAATATAATTTAGTGAAATAAAAGGATCAATTTTATGTATTATAACTACTAAAGAAGCGAAACTTGGTATATAAATTTAAAATTAGATGCTTCCAGTTCGGGGCTTGAATCATTGATTTAATTCTTTTGTTGTTGTTGTTGTATGAAGTTTTTGTTTTCTAATTTATTTAAAAATGATCTTTGCTTAATACTCTCTGTAAATTTTTAAATTAATAAAAGAGGTGGTCATAATAGCAATTATAAATTCTGAGGGTAAATTTGGTGATAATTATTATTTAATTGATGGTATGACTATGGGAATGCAAAAATTTCTGTCAATTTATATTATTGAACATAATGGTACACGTTTGATGATTGATGTTGGAGAAACAATAAAATCACGTAAAATTTTAAAAAAACTTAAAGATTTTGGACTTTATCCCATTCATAAAATTGTATTGACTCATTCTCATTGGGATCATGTGCAAGGTATCTCAAAACTGAAGAATTTAATTAAGGATTTAGATATTGAAGTACTCGCTTCAGAAAACGCAGTAGAAAACTTAAAACATCCAGAAAAAATGATAGAAGGGTTTCAAGAAGTTGCTGATGTTATTCCTTTTGAAGAAGAAATTACACCTTTAAAAGAAGGGGATATCATTGATTTAAATGGATTAGAATTGGAAATTAAAAACTTTTTCGGGCATACTATGGATTCTATAGCAGTTTTTGACAGAAAAAATAAAAATATATTTGTAGGAGATGCAATTTTAGAAAGGTTAGATCAAGATGCTTTTTTTGTTCCCTTAATGCCCCCCCGATTTTCATGAGGAAGAACTTCTTAAAACTTTTAATAAATTACGCGATATCAGAAACGATTTAAACTCAATCTCTTTAGGTCATTTTGGAGTATGGAAAGATAATCACTTTAAACAAATTTTAAATGAAATGGAAGATCTATACTTTAAAGTAAAGGACTCCCTAATTGAATGGTATAATGAAAATCCATCAATTGACTTTATAACAAGTAAATATTATACAACCTTTGTACCTAATTCTAAATTTTGGAATGAAAAATTCTTTCTATTTCTTGTTGATATGATGATAAATGGTTTAAAACTAAGCGGATTTATAGAAGGAGAAACTATTTTACATTAAAATTTTTTTTTAAAATAATTTTTTCACTCGATTATTCCTTTTTTTTTCAGAAGTTCAAGTATTATTCCTCGAGTAATTCCTGGATCAGCTTGGCCTTTAGTTTTGTGCATTACTCTTCCTATTAAGGCTTCTATAGCTTTTGGGTTTTCACGACAATCTTTTACAATATTAGGATTCTCTTCAATAACTTCATTACTTAATTTTTCGAGGAATCTCTCATCTGAAATTCTTTTTCTACCTTTTTTTTCTATAATTTCAACAATTGAGGAACCATTCATTAGATCAGTTAGAGTTGTCTTGGCAATCTTACTTGTTATCTTTCCTCCTTTAATATAGTTAATGATATCAACTATTTGTCTGTAGTGAAACTTTGTATCCCTAATTCTTTTATTATGTTTATTTAAAATTCTGGAGATATCATTCATTAACCAATTACAAAATTGTTTGTATTCATTCGGTCCAAAAGATGCATCAGAATTTACACCATCCTCATAGAAATCAGCAAAATCTTTATCTAATACTAAGTTGTCAGAATCAAATTCAGATAAATTATAATCCGTGCGAAATCTTAGAGCTCTTTCATTTGGCATTTCTGGTAATTGACTCCTAATATTTTGAATATAATCATCATCAATTTCAATTGGAACTAAATCTTGATCAGGGAAGTAGCGATAATCTGCTTCAAATTCTTTAGTTCTTAAAGAAATAGTAATTCTTCTTTTCTCATCCCAATGTCTTGTTTCTTGGGTTAATTTCTTTCCCCTTTTTACCATATTTTTTTGTCTTATAATTTCGTGCTTTAAAGCACGTTCAACTTCTCTAAAACTGTTAATATTTTTAATTTCACTACGCTCATGACCTTTCAATGAAATATTTGCATCAACTCTTACTGAACCCTCAAGTTCTAAATTAGAAATCCCCGTATATTGAACAATTGATTTTAATTGTTTGAGAAATTCTCTAGCCTCTTCTGGAGATCTAATTACAGGTTCAGTTACAACTTCAATGAGACACACACCTGAACGATTATAATCTACTAATGTATAAGGAGAACTTGCTATACTACCTTTATGTACCAATCTTGCTGGGTCTTCTTCAAGATGAATTCTATTTAAAATTATATCTTTTTTATGGTTGTTTAATTTTATAGTGATTTTTCCATGATCCGCAAAAGCTCTGCCCCCAGCTTTATTGTATTGACTAATTTGAAATCCCTTTGATAGATCAGGGTAATGATAATTCTTTCTGAAGTACCAAAATTGGTGATTAATATCACAATTTAGAGCTGAAGCTAACCTAGTCGCAAAATCTATAGATTTCCGGTTAACTGCTGGCAGAGTACCTGGTAAACCTATACAAATAGGACACACATGTGTATTGGGCTCTGAATTATGGTAATCATTACTACAAGCACAAAATAGTTTTGTCTTGAGATTAGTTAACTGAATATGGACTTCTAATCCGATAATTACCTCATCTTGTTGACTACTCAAGTTATTTCCCTCCTGTTACAACTGGTGGCATTTTGCTATAGATGTTTAATTCTTGTTCTAATTGATAACCAATATTTAGAATCCCTTTCTCATCAAAATAATCACCAATTATTTGAAATCCTATCGGCATTTTATTTCTATCAAAACCACATGGAATAGTTAATGCCGGAATTCCAACTAAATTTACCGGACAAGTTAATATATCTGCTGTATACATTTTTATTGGATCACTGATTAACTCCCCAATTTTATAAGCTGTCATTGGCATTGTAGGACAAACAATAGAATCACACTTTTTAAAGGCTTCGATAAAGTCTTGTTTAATAAGGGTGCGAACCTTAAGAGCTTTAATGTAGTACATATCATAGAATCCTGCTGATAATGCATAAGTTCCAAGGAAAATTCTCCTTCTTACTTCAGGACCAAATCCTTCCCCTCTGGTTCTGCTGAAAACATCAAACACATCCCCAGAAAGATCATTACTTATGTTACCATATCGTAATCCATCATACCTCGCTAAATTTGAGCTTGCTTCACTCATACAGATCAAATAATATGTAGCTACTGTATAATCAAGATGTGGAATTGATATTTCAACTGTAGTCGCCCCTAAGCTCTCTAATTTTTCAATAGCCTTATTAACAGAGTTTTTTACATCAATCTCAATACCATTCCCGAAGAATTCCTTTGGAACTCCGAGAATCTTTTTCTCGACTGGTTCTTTAATTTCCTCTGTATATTTATCTACATTAATATCAACTGAGGTTGAATCGAGTGGATCTTTACCAGAGATAATCTCAAGCATTAACGCAGAGTCATATACGCATTTTGTAATAGGACCAATTTGATCTAAAGAATTTGCAAAAGCTATTAAGCCATATCGTGAAACTCTTCCATATGTTGGCTTTAATCCAACGACACCACAAAAAGATGCAGGACATCTAATACTACCTCCTGTATCGCTCCCTAAAGCTAATACACTTTGCCCTGACGCAATTGCAGCAGCAGATCCTCCGCTCGATCCCCCTGGTACTCTTGATAAATCCCATGGGTTAAATGTGGGACCATAAGAACTTGATTCTGTTGATCCTCCCATTGCAAATTCATCCATATTTGTATTTCCTATATGGATTACTTTTTCTTGTTCAACAAGCTTTTCAATAGCAAATGCATTAAAAGGAGGGTGATATTCTTTGAGTATTTTTGATCCACAGGTTGTTAAATAATTTTTAACGCAAATGAGATCTTTAACAGCTAAAGGTAATCCATGAAGTTTCCCTATTTTTTTACCCTTTTCAAGATCTATTTCGAGGATCTTTGCCTTTTCCAAGGCATTCTTCCTTGCTAAGTTAATAAATGAGTGCAGAATAGGTTCAGTTTCTTCAATTCTTTGAAAAAATGTTTCCATCAATTCTTGAACTGAAATCTCTTTATTTATTATCAGTTCAATTAATTCATATCCCATATATTCATAAAATTTCATTAGAGTTGAGCTATAAAAATATTATGTTTATCTCATTAAATATTGTTATATCAAACGCCTTCTATCCCTTCACCGGATCTCCTTACGGGGTTTTCCGCAACATAGTGCGAGGAAACGGGATTGCGTCTTTAATATTATCTAACCCACACAACCAAGAGACTACTCTTTCTACACCTACACCATAACCAGAATGAGGCACACTACCATAGCGTCTTAAATCAAAATACCATTCATACGTTTCTGGAGTTTCTCCCTGTGCTCTTAATCGTTCCATCATATTTTCCAATAATAGACTTCTTTCTGACCCACCAATTATTTCACAATATCCTTCTGGAGCCAGCATGTCAAAACATAGTGCTTCTTCAGGATTTTCCTCACTTGGGGGTTTATAAAATCCCATTATTTCTGTCGGATAGTGTGTGACAACTACGGGAACTTTAAAATGTTCAGCTATTTTCGCCTCTTCAATAGTTCTTAAATCTTTACCCCAAGGAACATCCATTTGGTATTTTTCATTGAGGATCTTTAACACTTCTGCATACTTAATTGTTGGATATTCCACTTTTGCGTAATGTTCGAGTAGTGAAATATCTCTCTCTAAAATTTCGAGCTCTTTTCTATTATCTTCTAAAACTTGGTTTATTATAAATCTAATTTCATCTTTAGCAACTTCAGTCACTTCATCGAGGGTCATCCACGCAGCTTCCATTTCTGCCATCCAGAACTCCGCTAAATGTCTTGAAGTTTTTGATTTTTCTGCTCTAAATGTAGGGCCCATATTGTAAATTTTCCCTAAAGAAAAAATCCCTGCTTCCGCATATAACTGCCAAGATTGACTAAGATATACTTTATCCTCAAAATATTTAACCTCAAATAATGTGGAACCTCCTTCGGACATACTAGGTTGGAAAACCGGTGCATCAAATTCGTAGTAACCATTACTTCTAAAAAACTCATGGATAGCTCCGACGATGGTGTGGCGAATTTTTAAAATTGCATTTAATTTCCTTGATCTCAACCATAAATGTCTATTATCGTATAGAAGTTCTGGTGATTGGTGTTCAGTGATGGGGAATGGATCAGCAATTTGGATAATTTCCAAATCAGTTACCGAAACCTCATAGCCAGAGGGAGCTCTCTCATCCTTTTTTAATTCTCCCGAGACTTTAATTGAAGATTCAATCGTTAACTTTTCAGCTTTCTCAAAGAGTTCTGGATTTTTATTTTTAGAAATCACGCATTGTATTATGTCGCTTTCATCTCTTAACACAATAAAAACAAATTTGTTGGACTTTCTTTCTCGATATACCCAACCTCTTAAGTTTACTTGAGTTAAATTCTTTTTCAGAGATTCATCTATTGTAAAATATTTTGATTCCTTCATTTTCGAACCATTTCAACTATTTGTATAGTCTTATATATTTTGGATTTCAAAAATTTTTCTATTTTTCTAAAATTCTGAATTCAAAGAGCTTGGATTTTTATAATAATTAGGTTTATTTCAATAGCAATATTATTTATTGTACGCAAAAGAACATAAGAAAGATTGATAAATTTGAATCTTACTGAATATATTGTTACAGGGGTTGTTATTTATGCAATTTGTATTGTAATCGCTATTTGTCTCATTATTTTTGCACATAAAAAATATCAAGATCCCCACTTTTTGCAGGGAATTGTTTTTTCATCTCTTTTTCATATCTTAGTTCTATTACCTAATCTTATTTTCCTTTTTTTCCCTATAGTTTATGTTTTTGGTCTCATTTTTGGGATTATGGCCGGTTATATGAATATAAATATTAAGCGTGGCTCATTAAGTGGTGCCTTAGGCGTTTTAATTAGTTGGATATGTTATGGAGCATTAACTTATAATTCTATTGTTTTATTATTTTCTGTTGAGGTATCTCTGATATTTCTACTACCATCTATTTTATGTGGCGCCATAGGAGGGGTTATTGGATATAAAATTAGATATATGAAAGAAAATCAACAGGTTTCAAATAATTCAGAACCTGTAAAAAAAGATAATAACTCAAAAGGAACCATTTAAAAGCTAAACTACTTAACTATCCTTTTTTTTAGAAGATATTTTGAAAAAATGTTCACGTAAAGGCACTCCTCTGGAGGCATTTCTGGTGTAGTTTTAGGATCTTCGGAAAATTCTACTTTACTACCTCTAATTATTACTACTGGTGTTTGCTGATTAGCTTCGCTTAAAAGAAATTGAGCAGCACTCGTAAGATCATCTGCTATAGCTCTCATAGTAATTTCCATGGGTCTCTCAAAAAGATCAGGGTGTCCTCGAAGATCTTCGATAGGCTCGAATCCTGCGGTTGCTATAGCTATTCCAATAGTTCCTTTTCTTAACGGTTGAACTCGCGAATCTGCTATTATCATTCCTAGGTTTTCTATTCCAAATTCTTTTTTTAATTCTTTCCAATAATCCCATGCTACTTGTTTTAAATTATCTGGCAATAAAACGACATTGCCTTTCCCTGCATTCGATTGATCTATTCCCGCATTAGCAATGAGAAAATCGTGTGTTTTAGCTAAAATAACATGTCTTAATCCTCCAAGAATCATGGAAGACTCTTGTAAAATCAATTCGACATACCTTTCATCCATATCATATTCAATTGCTAACTTCTTAGCTCTTTCAGAGATTTGCTCGACGCTAGATAGTTTAACTACTCTTCCTTGAGATGTTGCAATGACCTTCTCAGCGATTACGATGATGTCCCCCTCGATTAATGGTTTTTCTTGATTTTTGATATTCTCGATAAGAATTTCTAATAGAGGATCATTCTTTTTGATGAGAGGAAGTTTGATAGAAAATAATTCCATAGCACGTAATAGAATAATACTTATTTGATATATTTTTTTCAATTTATTGATACAAGATGAAAAAGATTTATACAAAATTATTTGATTTTTTAGAGATAGGAGATGACTTTCCAACCGTAATCGCAGGGGTTTTAAATTTAAGCCCAGAATCATTCTATAAGGGTTCAGTTTTTATTGAACCAGTAGAAATTAAGGAAGCCGTTTCTGAGATGGTTAAAAACAGAGCAAAAATTATAGATTTAGGCGGTCGATCAACTGCACCTTGGTCTGAAAAAATCACTGTAGAGGAAGAATTAATTCGTGTATCCAAAGCTATGGAAATTGTCTGTAAAATCATTCCTAAAGACATTATAATCTCAGTAGATACGCAATACCGAGAAGTAGCAGAAAAATCATTTGATATTGCTACAAAAGAGAAGAAAAAAATTATCATAAATGATGTAAGTTGTTTAAAAACCGATGTTTCATTAGGAGATTTTATAGTTGATCAAGATCTCCCTATTATTCTTATGGCATCAAAAAATGTTCCTGGAGATTTATGCACCATTGAAGATATTATGGATGAATTTAAGATTACCATTAATAATTTAAAACTTAAAGGGTATGATGAAAATAAAATCATTTTAGATCCTGGAATAGGTCATTGGGTTGAAGAAAAGACTTACATATATGATTTAAAGATTATTAATAATTTATACAAACTAAAAGCATTAAATAAGCCAATACTTGTCGCAATTTCAAGAAAATCTTTCATCGGATCAACCTTGAATATCCCTGATCCAGAAAACAGGTTAAATGGGACGCTTTCTTCAACGGCAATTGCAGTATATAATGGTGCTCATATTGTTCGAACTCACGATGTTGATAACCAATTATTCGAATTTATTAAAATGGCTGAAGAAATCAGAAGAAACAAATAAATATTAACATTTAACAATTTTATACAATTACTCCAATAGCCCCCTAATGTAGTTATGATTGTAAACCACGAAAATTATCCTTTCCCTTGTTTTTCATCTATAATTCCTTCTATAGTTATACTAACTATATCAGAAACAGTATTATTATGTTTAGATTAACCTATAACTTTTTATACAGGTTTAAAATTTCATAAATAATATTCCTTTTAAAATCTCTATTTTTAAAGTTGGCTTAATGGGTTGTGAACTGTAATTGAGCTTACTTTTTCAAATCCTATATCATTTGTTATGATGTCTCTTACTTTATGGCGAGTCATAGAGTAAATAATCGTTGAATCTCTCCCACCAATTGAACTAATATTCCCGTACTTATGTAGAATTCTTAATATACTATCTAAATCGGATATCTGAAGTAAATCATACTTAAATTTAAAAAAGGGATAATTTTTATTTAGTAACAATGATGCTATTCTAAAACCTTCTTTTCCTTTTTTTTTAATTAATAAATGAAATAATTCTATCATAACAAATTCATTTATTATAAAAGAATTTTGAGCATCTATGATAAGATTATCCAAGAAATTTTTAATTGATTGATGATTGTTTGAATTCTTAACAAAATACCACCATAAGATATTTGTATCTAAAAAGTAAACTGTCATGTTAATCCTCTACCCTTTTCTCCCAAATCGATTTTGGAATAATATCATCGGGATTTGAGACAGTTAGTGATCCAGAAAAAAGTTGAATGAATTGATTTCTTAAATCTTTTGTATTCATTTTATCTATATTATTTACCTTATTAAGTAGAGCATGATAGTCCTGAATTCCTAATTCAAAAATAATTTCTAAAAGGTCTTTTTTGGTAAATTTCTTATTTGTGTCTAAGTATATCCGGGCTATAATCGAATCTAATTCATTTTGTCTATCAAATTTAATTGTTGCCATGATTACTTAGTAACTTAGTGACCTAATAAATTTTTCTTTACAAAAATTTTATTATATTTAATTATCATTAATATGTAGCTTCCAAAGAAAAAGAGTGAAATATAAGAATTTATTTTTCATTTTCATTTAATCTCTCATCAATTTTCATTGTTATATTATGGCTTAATCTTCCTATCTGTAATTTAATCGACGCATGTCCTTGCCATCTCTCTTGAGTGAGGTGTATCTTCACCTTTCCAGAAAAATATTTGCGGGAAACCAAATCCAGATTGTTGTAAAGCATATTTTACTTCTTTTGTTTTCTCATCCTCACAAGAAAAAATTAAACCTTTCTCTGAAAGCCGTTTAAGAATCTTAATTAAATCTTCCAATGGAAGATCGCTATTTTTCGAAATGTACTTAATACTAATATATTGAAGAGGGATTTCTTTGGCAGGTATCGCTAGAACAGTTTTAACTTCCTCTTTACTGAAGTTTGCTTTTAAAATTTTAAGTAAAGCATCCCTAGGAGGGCACATCATTCCCATTGTAGATAGCTGAAACATAAATTGTTCATAAAGGTCTTGTGTTGCCATAATTTAATCATTTTTTTTAATTAAATTTTATCCATGTAAATAAAGAAAATTTCAAATTTTGGTACTCAAAACGTTAATTTTTAATATTATTGATTAGATTTTCCAAATTAAAGGAAATTTACTAATTCTCTTTTGTTTCTGGTAAACCAAAAACTATGCTTATATTTAATAATTAAGAATTCCTTATATTATATGTAAAAAGCTAAATTTTCGACAAAGTTTCAACTAAGTTTCAACTATCTTTGATTTATTTACTTTTACAAAAATTTAAAATTCGATTTCTTATGCCTGAAAAAGAAACTAATTCTTATGATGCTGAAGATATTAAAGTTCTAAAAGGCCTAGAAGGCGTCAGGAAGCGTCCAGCAATGTATATTGGCGACGTGAGCAAAAGAGGGCTTCACCACTTAATTTTCGAAGTTGTGGATAATTGTGTAGATGAAGCTCTGGCGGGGTTCGCTGATTATATCAAAATAACTTTTAGAAAAGATAATTCAGTTCAAATTTCAGATAATGGGAGAGGAATACCTATTGATAATCATCCTGAATATAATAAACCTGCCGTTGAGGTTATTATGGAGCATTTACATTCAGGGGGTAAATTTGATAGCAAAAGTTATAAAATTTCAGGAGGATTACACGGTGTAGGACTCTCTGTTGTAAATGCCTTAACAGAATGGTTAATTGTAGAAATAAAGCGGGATGGATTAATTTATAAACAAAAATTTTCGAAAGGTAAAAAAGTATCTGAGCCAGAAATAACTAAAATTAATGGTGAAGAATCTGGTACGAAAATTAGTTTTTATCCTGATACCACAATTTTCGAGTTTGATCCAAATGAGAGGATTTTTAGCTATTCCACAATCGCCTCAAGAATCAGGGAATTAGCATTTTTAACACCTGAGGCAAGATTCGAAATTAGTGATCACATAACAGAAGAAGGGGAAGAATTTTATTACAAAGGGGGGATTAAAGAATTTGTTAGATATTTAAATATAGATAAGAACCCTTTACACGATAAAATTATAAGTTTCAGTGGATCCTTTGATCATCCTGATGGTGATGTTCAAGTAGATATATCTATGCAATATAATAATGGATATCAGGAAAACTTGCTTACATATTGTAATACAATACGAACTAGTGAGGGGGGAACACATTTAGCTGGTTTTAAATCAGCACTTACTAGAACTCTGAATGCTTACATAAAAAAAAATATGGTAAAAAAATATAAAGATTTAATCTTAAGTGGAAGTGATACAAGAGAAGGATTATCAGCAATCCTTTCTGTTAAAATTCCAGATCCTCAATTTGAAAGCCAAACTAAAATAAAGTTAGGAAATTCTGAAGTTCGTCAAGCTGTAAGCCAAATACTCTCTGAAAAACTAACACAATTTCTAGAAGAAAATCCGAATGAAGCTCAAAAAATCATTTTAAAGTCATTCAATGCCCAAAAAGCTAGAGAAGCAGCTCAAAAGGCAAGAAATATAGCTCGTAGAAAATCTGTTCTAGATAGTGCAAGAATGCCTGGTAAACTTGCTGATTGCTCATCAAGTGATCCCAAAGAATGTGAAATTTTTATTGTAGAAGGTGCTTCAGCAGGAGGTTCCGCTAAACAAGGAAGGGACAGAACTTATCAAGCTATTCTTCCATTACGAGGTAAAATATTAAATGTAGAAAAAGCCCGAGTAGATAATGTTTTACAAAACAAAGAAATTCAGTCTTTAATCAAAGCTCTTGGTATGGGGGTTCACGGAATTGGAGATGAAGAATTTAATCCAGAAAAGTTGCGATATCATAAGGTTATTATTTTTTGTGATGCTGACATTGACGGACATCATATAGAAACTTTACTTCTAACCTTCTTTTTCAGGTATATGCGTCCTTTAATAGATGAAGGACATCTATATTTAGCTGTACCTCCATTATATAAGGTTTCTTACAAAAAATCAAAGGAATACGTATATAGTGATAAGGAAAAAGAAGCTACTATTGATGAATACATGAATAAGTATAAGTTGAAAAAAGAAGATTCAATAAAAATTCAACGATATAAAGGTCTTGGTGAGATGAATCCCGACGAATTATATGACACAACTATGAAACGGGATTCAAGGATGCTAAAAAAAATCGTGTATGAGGATTATCTTGAGACGGATTTGATATTTACCAAACTTATGGGGAAAGAAGTGAAATCTCGCAAGAAATTCATCATTCAAAACTATGATGAGGTCAAAGAATTAGATGTATGATGAAGTTAAAGAATTTAACTGAATTTTAAATATTATAAAAGGTAAGGTGTTTTTTTTATGACTACAGAAAATATTCAGGAAGTATTACTAAAAGACGAAATGAAAAGTAGCTACATCGATTATGCTATGTCCGTAGTCGTTGGTAGAGCTATTCCAGATGTTCGTGATGGCTTAAAACCAGTACATCGACGTTTAATCTATGCCATGACTGATAATAACTGGGTTTTTACTGGTCCTCATGTGAAATGTGCAAAAATTGTTGGAGAGACATTAGGTAATTACCATCCTCATGGAGATGCTGCTGTATATAATTCTCTTGTTAGAATGGGTCAGGATTTTTCTTTAAGATATCCTTTAATAGATCCACAAGGAAATTTTGGCTCTATTGATGGTGATCCTCCAGCAGCATATCGTTATACTGAAGCACGCTTATCTCGAATTGCTAATGAATTAATTGAAGATTTAGAAAAAGACACTGTTAATTTTCAACCTAATTTTGATTCAAGCTCAAAGGAACCGATATATTTACCAGCGAAACTTCCAAATATGTTATTAAATGGAACGAAAGGAATAGCAGTAGGAATGGCAACCTCTATGCCGCCTCATAACCTAAAGGAAGTATGCCAAGGTATTATTTCTACTATTGATAATCCTGATATTTCCGTTGTAGAACTTATGGAAGTGATAAAAGGACCTGATTTTCCAACTGGTGGAATTATAACTAGCACATCAGGAATTTATAATGCTTATGCATATGGTAAAGGAAATATCCCTATACGAGGAAGAATTGATGAAGAGACTAAAGGAAAAGTTAAAAACCTAATAATCTCAGAAATTCCTTATTTATTAAATAAGACTACCCTAATTGAAGGAATCGCAAAACTGATTAGGGATGGCGTTCTAAAGGATATTCGCGATTTAAGAGATGAATCTGATAGAAAAGGGATGCGTATAGTTTTAGAATTGAAAAAAGGAGCGCAACCACCCATCATTAAAAATACACTTTTTAAACGCACGAGACTCCTTCAAAATTTCAATGTTGTTAATTTAGTTTTAATTAATGATGGAAAACAACCAAAAATTCTCAATCTTAAAGAGTTAATTGAAGAATACATTAAGCATCGATCTGACATTATTTTTAGGAAAGCAGCTTTTCAAGTTAAAAAAGCTAAAGATCGTTTACATAAGGTTGATGGTTTAATAATTGCTTTAAATGATATAGATAACGTAGTAAATATTATTAAGAGTTCAAACGATTCAAAGGATGCAAGAACCAAGTTAAAAGATAAATATAAATTGAGTGATATTCAAGTTAAGGCTATTTTGGAGATGCCCTTGTCACGGTTAACAAACTTAGAAACTAAGAAACTGAAGGATGAACAAATATCCTTGAATCAACAAATTACTGAACTAACTAAGATTTTGGAGAGTAAAGAATTGCGTTTATCAATTATTAAAAAACAATTAATCGAGCTGAGTAATAAATATGGTGACGAAAGGAGAACAAAAATTGTTGAAGAAGAAATTCAAGATATTGCCAGAAAAGACTTAGTAAAAAAAGAACCTACCATTGTTATCCTTACCAAAAACCACTATATTAAAAGAATGTCTCCACAAGATTATCGAACTCAAAGACGCGGTGGTCGTGGAAAGAGGGGAATGACTGTTAATGAGGAGGATTTTATATCCGACTTATTTGTTTGCTCTACGCATGACACAATTTTATTTTTCACTTCTAAAGGTAGAGTTTATACAATGAAATGTTTCGAAGTTCCATTACAGCAACGTACAGCCAAAGGAAGACCTATTATAAATTTAATTAGAATTAGAGAAGATGAAGAGATCTCCTCAATGATTCCAATTAATAATTTTGACACAAACGATTTCTTAATAATGATTACGAAGAATGGGATTGTAAAGAAGATTCAATTGAAAAAATTTTCCAAAATCCCTAAATCGGGTCTTAGAGCTCAAGGTATAAGACCTAATGATAATTTGGTAAGTGTTAAAATGTTATCTAATGAGCTTCAAGATATTTTTATTGCTACAAAATTGGGATTTGCTATAAGATTTGATGAATCAGAACTAAAAGAGCAAAGAAGAACCACGATGGGATATAAAGGTTTAAGTTTAAGAGAAGGAGATGAAGTTATTGAAGGTCTTTTAGTAAATATTGATGATGTTATCTTAACTTTGACTCAAAAGGGGTACGGGCAGAGAACATACATAAAAGAATATAGAAAAACAAGAAGAGCCGCTAAAGGAGTAAAAAATGTTAAATTGACAAAATTAACACAAGATAAAGTTATTGATGTAAAAATTTCAACAGAAGAGGATATTCTTGTTGGAACCGAACAAGGGCAAGTTATCCGAGTTCCGATTGATTCAATTCGAATAACTCATAGGCCTTCTAAAGGTGTGAGAGTTATCAAACTTTATGAAAACGATTCAGTAACTTCAATTGGCAAATGTGAGAAGCAAATTAAGGAAATAAAAGAAATAAAAGAAATGAAGGAAATAAAGGAAATAATGGAAACGAAGGAAATAAAGGAAACGAAGGAAATCGAGTAAATTTCTTATCCGAAATTTTTTTTATTACATCTACTTTTTATTTTTTAAGATAGGGAATTATACAAAGAAACGCAAAGTTTTCTTCACTTAGATTGTCAATCCCATGTTTTTCATTTGGAGGAATATATACTGTATCTCCTTCTTTTACTACTTCTTCTTGTCCGACATCGTTATAGAACTTCGCCATACCAGATAAAATATATATCTCATGATCTTCAGGATGGTTATGAAGAGGAACACTTGCTCCTGGTTTAATTTCTATTCGCCTCATTGCGAAATTCTTAGCTCCTGAATTTTCATCAATTAACCATCTAATATTTACTCCCTTAACATTTGTACCATCCATTAAAACTGCTTGTTTATTATCAATGTCTTTGTAATTTTTTTTTAACATAAATAAATTTTATTTCTTAATCTATTAAAATTATAGTTTGCCTATTTATTCGCCCAAATCGGAAGTGCAATTATTACTTTAAAAAACTTATCAAAAAAATAAGAGTAAAATTAATTATTTAGAAGATTATTTAATTAGATATTAATGAATTTATATTGTTAAACAAAATTCTCCTCGGTTTAGGACTTATGACCAAGAAAATCGCAATCGGTTTTGACCACTCCCATAACAACAAATTGACGATTGAAAATAATGCGTTTTCACAATTTTTCGAATACTTATTTAATTCGGATTTCAAACTGGGTAAAATTGAAGCGGGGATAGATAAGAAAAAATTAGCACCCTATGACCTTTTCATAATTGGGGTTCCAATATTAGGACCAAAACTTGATTCTGATGAAATAGAAGACTTAGTTAATTATGTGAATAATGGAGGAAGTCTATTAGTCGTTAATGATGAAGGAGGGGACTATAAAAATAAGAATAATTTATCCGAGTTAACTAAAAACTTTGGTGTAACTTTTAATGCTGATCAATTATTTGATAACAAGTATTTTTCAAAAGAAAATACCCATCCTCTCATAAGAGACTTTAGAAGCCATTTCATAACAAGAGAGATCTCTGAAATTATCCACTCTAATGGATGTACTCTCACTATAGATAAATCTGTTGAAAATGCGAATACTGATGTCCAAGCCATTGCATATTCATCTGTTGATACGTCTTGGCATAGAGTATTTAATGGAGATGAATGGATTGACGAATCAGTGCAGAACCTTCCTATTATCGGAACTACCCATTTTGGTTTAGGTAAGGTTGTAACAATTGGTAATTTATCTCTCTTCTCGAGTTTGAATGAGTCCTACGGGATTAGAGCTGCTGATAATTATAATCTTATTGTAAACATTATCTCTTGGTTATTGAATAAAGCCAGTTCCGAAGGAGAGCAGTCAGTTAAGCCCATCTATCTTACAGTTCCAATTGAACAAGATCTCTACTACTGGATAAAAGATTTACTAAACAATGGAAATTGGAACAATGTTGAAGAAGTAATTAACCATGGTTTAAAATTGGTAAAAAATAGTAATATACATAAAAAAAAGGAAGAAAATTCTGATGAATAATAATTATTCTTCGAATTGATTTCAGAAATTAGTGATCATTCACCATGATAAAAACCGATAAAGACGAATTGCTAATTGGATTAATAGGAGATACTCATATTCCTTCAAGACAATCAGAAATCCCTCCACAAATAATTGAAGATTTTAAAAAGAGAGAGATTGATTACCTCCTTCATTTAGGTGATTTTACTAGTTGTAAAGTATATATAAACCTTCAAGATACTTTTGGAAAAGATAAAGTGATTGCCGTCTTTGGTAATATGGATAAACACAAATTAAAGGAAATTTTACCCGAGACTATAGAACTAGATGTATACGGACATAAAATTTTTGTAACACACGGCACGGGAGGGCCAAATATAATAATTAAGAGATTAAATAAAAGGTTCGATTTGTCTAAATCTGACATCATAATTTTTGGTCATGTACATCGTCCGTATA
Source organism: Promethearchaeota archaeon (assembly GCA_019057775.1). The sequence goes on along the minus strand of JAHLWT010000176.1, from coordinate 2,033 downwards.
ATGAAATATGGAGGGATGGTAAGTTATACATCTGCCCAGGAACACCAACTGATAAACATTTTACCGATATAAATTCTTATGGATATCTTAGAATATCAAAAGAAAAAGTTGAGCCCGAAATAATTTATTTATAAAGAAAACGGTTTAAGTAAAGTTAGTTTTTCCTTTTTGAATTTAAATTAAACAGAAAAAATTGATATAAAGTCATCTCTTTACGAACGTAAATTCCATCTATTTGATAAAACCATGAAATCAAACTAAGAGCTTTCCCAGGAAAATTGTTTTTAACTACTACTAGGAGGTATTAAGCATCTGCTAATTCCAAGTATTTTTCTACAATGAGGACAGAAAAATATATTTGTAAATACAGTTATCGCAGTATATTTCCTAATAAATTCGAAATCTAATTTTTGAAACATGCTTCCTCCATTCCTGGAAAAAGATGCAGGATTGACGTCTTTTTCGCAATATGGACAAACTGGAATCATATTGCCATCAAAATCAAATGCTTCTTTAAATCTGTTTTTTAACTTTTCCATTAATTTCGACATATTTCTTTATTAGAAATGGTAATATTAAACAATTGTGAAAATGAGCATGATAAAGATTTCGCTTACCTAATAACTTCCATGATATTCTCTAGGGATTCTATCGCAAAAACGTATAAAAATATAAACGATTTTATTTTATAATTATAATAATCCAAAAAAATGATTACTTAAAGGTAGAATTAGGAATTTTTGAACTAATCAATTAAAAAAAATAAAATTTGAGTGTAATTCTATGACAGGTGAAGAGAAAGAAGAACCGACATCCAAAAAACAATTACTCGTGAGGATTATTGGATTTGGTTTATTAATAGGTGGAATTATTTTAATAATCAATGGTGCTATTATGATTAATAAAGGTAATAAGATGTTTGGAGATTTTGACGCACCTTGGTTTGAAACTGTTTCAACAGGAGGGGGATTATTGGCAGGGGGATTCTTTATGATTTTCCCCGCAATCTTTATATTATTTGTAAGCCATGCAACGAGTATAACAGGGCGAACGTTGAAGTACGCGGGTACAACACTTGATAAGGATGATGATTATGAACGTTATGAGAAAATAATTGAAGAAAGTGCAAAAAGACGTGCAACCGGGGTAAATAGAAAAGAAACAATGACACAAAATATCGATATGAATAGTGATCAAATTGTGAAGATTAGGTGCCAGTTATGTGGGGCTTTAAACGATGATGATGCTGAATTTTGTGATCAATGTTCTGAATCACTTTAAATCGATGAAAAATACCATCAAATTTTACAATTAAACTAGAAAATTTAACCTACAAACAAATAGATTAGACATCCGAGTAAAAGAAAGAATGTCGTTAACACCACAAATCCTAATTTCTTATTTTTATCAAAAGACACACCTATTATACTAAACTCCGCCGCATAGAAAACTATAATGTAGGGGATATGAAGGACAGGTATATCTCTAAATGGAACCATGAGAACATGATCTAATAATAATTCCAAGAGGAGATAAATTAGTATAACTGCGAGAGATATTGTAATTTTTTTTTCCTCCTTCTGTTTCAAATATCCTATCAATATCAATGTATACGGTATTATTAAAAAGAGGACTATAACTCCAAGTACCTGAAGAACTTTTGTATTGTCAAATTTTGCTGCTATGTACAAAAGGCTTATCGAAATATTAAAGATAATTGAAGAACAAATGAAGATTATATCCAACGTCTTAACTATATTTTTTGACTTTTGTTCACTCATGAGATTACATCATTTTATTATTTATAACGATTTGAAGATATGAAATTTTCTATATTAAAGTTCTATAGACCAATGTTTCAAAAAATTGATTCTTTGAAGATTTAAGTAGCTTTTCACAAATTTAATAACTATAAATTCAAAAAGTATATGTATAACTCAGTTTTATGCATATTTGTCAAAAAAATATTGGTTATTTAGTATGTTCATAGATGTTAACGGAATTAAAATAAATACAGTTTCTTTTGGCTCAGG
>JAHLWT010000175.1 GCA_019057775.1 Promethearchaeota archaeon | reverse complement strand
TGTATACCACTTATGGAGCTTCGATGGATCGATCCAGGCTGTATGGGGATAAGGCATATAAAATGGATTATTACTCTGAAAGCGAACCCCTGCATTATTGGAGTGATCAGGCAGGAAGATTTTTTACGGTCTGGATGGTAGATAAACTTGTCATTGACAAAATATCTAAATTTTATAAAAAACCGGTAGTTATTGTTTCGTTTCCTGATATGGCAATCATGGAATACCAGCCATTTGAAGGCATAAAAGTACAGGAAACCTTCATGGTGTATAGTTCAACTATTGCAGTAGTGAATATGTACATTACCAACCTTACAAAAGATACACATACCCTGGATATTTACCCTGTTCTGGAATTGGGAAATGATTCCCTTCTCATCAAAGGATTTGATTCTGAAACACATTCCTATATAACAGAACATTTTGAAACAAAAAAGCGATTGATCAGTAATTTATATGCCAATGCACCCTATCCAACTGATGTCAGGAATGTTTTTACAGTTAATTTTAGTTCGTATTCTTTTGGAGGTTATAATGGAGATATGGAAGATTTCTATCAAACGATAAAAACGGATTGGTATGCTGAAAACAGGATCGATTCCTTAAATAAACAAATGGATGGCTACGTAGATTTTCTGTCCATCCATGGCCGTTTTGATTTGACTCCGGGAGAATCCATTAATTTGCGCTATTACAGGGGATTACAAGGCATACATGAGGATGTGCAGGAACTTATCCTCGGTATTGAAGACCTGAAGAACAAAAATTTACAACAATTTGTGGATCAGAATGAAACTTTATATGCCTCAATTCCAAGGATTCATTTCAAGACTGAAGATGAGAAGATGGTTTATCTGGGAGCGCTGAACCTGGTAAGGAGTTGTATGTTACCACCCTCGGAAAAGACAAGCCATAATTTTTATGTTTTTTCGAGGAATCCTTTATGGGGATGGGGACATGGACACCAGGTTCTTCATGAATCCCTGAGCATGATGGCTTACGTATATTTGGATGCAAAGTCTTCCCAGGGCTCCCAGAGAGTTTACATGGAACAGCAGGGAAAGGATGGCCTGATTGCCTACCGGCATGGTCCGAGGGGCGCTCAGACCTACCCGCATAAAGGCAAACCCACTACATCAGCCCCTTTCTATAACTGGATCAATTGGGAGATTTATAACGTTAGCGGTGACAAGGAGTTTCTGGAAGATGCTTATCTGTCAGGAACCAAATACATGAACTGGTTGATTAAGAACAGGGATACCGATCGGGATGGAACTTTCGAATGGGGACCATATGGTATTATTGAGAATGTAAGAGACTGGTACAATGTAGTATTCCAGGTATCAAAAGAGCGTTTTCTTGATATTGATAAGGAAGACATCTCCGATGAGTTGGAGTGCCTCGATCTGTCTTTAATGGTTGTGAAGGAAATGCGCTGCCTTTCTCAAATGGCCGTAGAATTAGGCAGGAAAAAGGAATCCAAAAGATGGGGAGATAAGGCAGATCGTATTGCATCTTTAATTAATGAACTCATGTGGGATGAAGAAAGCGGTTTTTATTATCATGTAGATAAAAAAGATCATTCATTTACATTTTTAGACAGGGATTTAAAACACCAGGAGATCATAGGGTTTTTGGCTTTATGGGCCGGGGTTGCCACGCCTGGCAGGGCAAAACGACTGATAGAAACCCTAACGGATCCGGATAAGTTTTGGAGAAAATACGGTGTGCCGACGCTATCAGCTGATGATGACTGGTATAGTCCCTATGTTGACTATTGTTGTAAGTGGAACGGACCGGTTTGGCTTCTATGGGATTATATGGTATTTGAGGGGTTGTTGAATTACGGATATTTCGATCTGGCAAGGGAACTTGCCAATAAAATGCTGCTTGCCGTCACTACGCAGCTATCAATAAACCATAATTTCTGGGAATCGTATAGTCCCGATAATGAGGTTCTTGATTGTCCATCAAATTATATCTGGGATGCGATTATGGCTAAGGTTCTCATCGATATGTATAATATCCGGGATGCAGAACCTGCAGAACAGGATTGAGATTAATGGATGTGTTTTGGTGAGATATTTCACATCCAAGATGTTGAATATCAATATTATACATAACTTTTATTTTGTTTATAACAGTCATTAAAGAATTACTTAATGCACAACACGTTATAATTTCAATTATTTTATATATTTGTTTCCTTTTAACTTGAAGCACTCCTTAAGAACTATTTTATAATTAACCAAAAAGTGACATAATGGAAAAAAAACAATCTACATTCAATCTCGGCCTTTCTGTAATCGGATCCATCTTTTTTATTTTCGGTTTTGCGACTACTTTTATTATTACACTAAGTGCCAAGGTAAAAGAAGTATTTGAACTAAGTGAATTTGAAGCACAGTTTATTACTTCTGCCTTTTTCATTGCCTATCCGATTCTTTCAATTCCAAGCGGGTATATTATTAAGAGAATCGGATATAAAAAGTCATTGATTGCCGGATTGGTTTTGATGGTTATAGGAAGTTTTTTATTCTTCCCTGCTGCCTCCATCCCTTCCTATCCTCTTTTTCTTGCAGCGACGTTTGTGCTTGCCTCAGGCGTAGTACTGCTACAGGTTGCGGCCAATCCTTATGCCACGGCTTTAGGTCCTGACGATACTGCTTCCGGACGGTTGAACCTGGTACAGGCTTTGAATTCTGTAGCAACTATGATTGCACCCTGGATAATATCAGTCGCCATTTTCAAAGGTGCCGGAGAGATGCTGGATGCTGCAGCTACTGCAAAATCCGTACAAATGCCGTTCCTTGTAATTGGTGTGCTGGTGCTGCTTATTGCCTTCATAATTATGGCAATGAAACTGCCTGAAATCAAAGGTGAAGCCGGTAGTGAAGAACGTAAAAGTGTATGGAAGCACCCGCATGTATTGCTGGGCGCCCTGGGTATTTTCTTTTACGTAGGTGCCGAGGTAGGTATTGCAGGTCTTATAGTAAATTACCTGGGAGAGCCTGAGAATGGAGGATTTACTGCAGAGGCTGCTTCACGTTTTGCTTCCATATACTGGGGTGGGGCGATGATCGGACGATTCTTCGGAGCCGTTATGCTTTCTAATATTAAGACTGCAGCAAAGAAATATCAGTTTGTTCTGGGAATATTGGTGCTTGCTTTTATTGCCGGCTCATTTGTGACTGACTGGCAGTGGAAACATGGCCTCTATTTTCTGATCATCGCAATGGTCAACTATATTGTGATGCAGTTAGGTGCCGGCCGTGATACACGTACCCTTTCGGTATTTGCCGGTGCGGCTGCAATCCTGGCAATTGTAACAGCACTTACTACCGGGCAGGTAGCACTCTGGACCGTGATTTCCATCGGTTTCTTCAACTCCGTAATGTTCCCGAATATTTTCTCCCTGAGTATCAAAGATCTGGACAAAGGCGAGCTGAGCACTGCATCAGGCATTATAAACAGCCTGATTCTGGGTGGAGGAATCATACCGCTTATTATGGGTAAAATTGCCGATAGTGCCGGGTATACCTGGGCATTTTTTGTCCCGGCAGTCTGTTATGCTTACATCCTCTTCTTTGCGGTGAAAGGCAACAAGCTTCGATAGTCCATTGTTTATTAATGTTTAAATGATATCCAGAAAATGAGTGAAATAACAGTCGGAATTGATATTGGCGGTACCAATACTGCCATTGGCATGGTTGACAGAGATGGCAGCGTTTTATTTGAGCAAATACCTCAGTTACCCACTCCCCAGAAAAAAGAGAATTACGACCTGAGCCAGGCACGATCAGAAGAGATCCTGGAAAAATACACGGATACGCTTGTAGCGAAGATTAAAGGAGCTATTGATTCGGTCAAACAAACCACCCCGGATCTTGAAGTTGCAGGTATTGGAATCGGTGCACCAAACGGGAACTATTACAAGGGTACCATCGAGCTTGCCCCGAACCTCCCATTCATCGGGGTTGTTCAATTTACGGACCTGATAAAATCAAAAATCCCAGAAATTGAAATTATTAAATTAACCAACGATGCAAATGCCGCCGCATTGGGTGAAATGATTTACGGCGGTGGCAAGGGAATGAAAAACTTCATGATGATAACGCTGGGTACAGGAGTTGGAAGCGGGCTTATCGTGAACGGAGACCTGGTTTATGGTCACGATGGTTTTGCCGGCGAATGCGGCCATATAGTGGTGGTTCCTGACGGACGTTTATGCGGCTGTGGGGGGCTGGGCCACCTCGAAGCATATTGTTCCGCACCTGGCATTGTACGCACGGTATTTGAACTTCTGGCAAAACACAACAAAAGCGATAGTGAACTTGCCGGGATTCCATTTAACTCGATGACTTCAGAAATTGTATACAATGCAGCCGTAAAAGGGGATGAAATCGCCAGGGAGGCTTTCGAGATAACCGGGGAGCTTCTTGGCAGGGGACTTGCCACTTCCGTCTGCCATCTTAGCCCGGAAGCAATTTTCCTGTTTGGAGGAATGTCGGCAGCAGGAGACCTGATTTTCAAGCCCACAAAAGACAGCATGGAACGTCATGTCCTGCCAGTCTTTCGCAATAAAGTCAAAATTCTTCCATCAGAGCTCAAAGCCGGTTCGGCTGCCATTGTCGGGGCCAGCGCTCTGGTCTGGAAAGAATTGGAGAAACTGGGATCTTAACCGGACCATTGTAGCCATCAAAGACCCGGCACTGCAAGGTAACCGGGTCTTTTTTCTTACTGATTTTTTAAAACATAAGCTGGCATACATAGATAACTGTATATTTAGTTAAGGAGGTATGATCTATGTTAGATATGACAATTGAAAACAAGATTATTAACACATGAAATGACCAGACGAATCCTTCTTATTCTTTTATTTATTCCATTTTTCCTCCAGGTCCCGGGGCAAAAAAACTACAACTCTGACAGGAAGGAAGAATTTCTTAGATTGAAGGAGAACCTTATTTATACGAAAACAGGAAGCTATGCAGCCGCAATGGACGAGTATGATGTAAAATTTTATAAACTGGATGTGGAGGTGACTAATATTTCCACTTTTATAAAAGGTAATACTCTTATTGGTGCAGTATCGCAGGTATATAGTCTAAATCAGTTTGTAATTGAACTCATTTCAGATCTGACGGTGGATTCGGTTCTGATTAATGATGAAAAACAAAGCTTTGATCATTCCGGAGACCTGATTACGGTTTCACTGGCATCTTCAGTATCTCAGGGGGAGTATTTTACTGCTCAGATCTTTTATGGAGGTCTTGTCCCTTCTGAAGGTTTCTTTTCAGGAATGACAACGGGTATGGATCAGAATACCGGTTTTCATGTAACATGGACATTATCCGAACCTTTTAATGCAAAAGACTGGTTTGCTTGCAAGCAGGTATTGGAGGATAAAGCCGATTCTGTTCATGTCTTTATTACTACAAATCAAAACCTGATGGCTGGTTCCAATGGTCTGCTTACCGCTGTTGTACCATTACCTGACAACAAAATCAGGTACGAATGGAAATCCAGCTATCCCATAGTATATTACCTGATATCCGTTACCGTAGCTGATTATATGGATTATAGCATTTACGCCAAACCGGAAGGCTATATCGACTCTATTTTAATACAAAATTTTATTTACAACGATAGTTCATATCTGGAGACAAATAAAGATTTAATTGATGAAACAAAGGATCTTGTGGAGCTTTTCTCTGAATTATATAGTTTATATCCTTTTGAAAAAGAAAAATACGGACATTGTGTAGCACCGATGGGAGGTGGGATGGAACATCAAACCATGACAACCTTAAATGACTTCCGCTTTTTCCTTGTGGCACATGAGCTTGGGCATATGTGGTTCGGAGATAATGTTACATGTGCCACATGGCAGGATATTTGGATTAACGAGGGATTTGCATCCTACACGGAGTATCTCGCATACCAATATTTACGGGACCAGGAAACGACTGATCTCTGGATGAAGGACGCACATGACCGGGCAAAAAATGAACCGGAAGGAAGTGTTTATATTCCTTTCGAGGATGCTAATAGCGTTAACCGGATATTCAGTGGAAACCTGTCGTATAAAAAAGGGGCAGCTATCGTTCATATGATCAGGTTTGAGTTAGATAATGATTCTGTTTTCTTTCAGATACTGCAGGATTTTCAAACCCTGTTTAAGGATAGTGTAGCTACAGGTATGGATTTTAAAGATGTTTTGGAGGCAACATCAGGTAAAGATTTTGAGGATTTTTTTGATCAATGGTACTTTGGAGAGGGCTTCCCCAGTTTTGGAATTGAATGGAGCCAGAATGGTGATACTGTTTTGATTCGATCCTCTCAAACTCCTTCATCCATAAATAATCCATTGTTCAAAACCTCTTTGGAGTTCAAATTAAATTATTCCGGCGGTGATACCACTATCAGGGTTTTTCAGAACAAGGACATACAGTCTTTCAGTGTATATATTCCGTTTCAGATTACGGGATTGATAGTTGATCCGGATAACTGGATACTTCATCAGATTTCATCTATTGATCATATTGCAGATTATCAGGAATTTAAGGAAAATAAGTTCAGGATTTATCCTAATCCGTTTTCCTCTGATATAACAATCCTGTTTTTTGAAGGAAGCAAACACAGGGAAATATCCATAATAGATTTTTCAGGAAAGGTCGTTCTGAAAATTACTTCAAATCATTACAAACTTACCATTGCAGGAAACACCTTACCCCGGGGTATATACATACTCAATATCCGGGAGGGTGACCAGTCCTATGTGCAGAAAATTGTAAAACAGTAGATGGGAAAAATTAGGTGCTGGGTACTTGGTACTGGGTTCAAGATAAAAGATAAAAGTCTAAGAGCAGAAGGGGCGAAAAGTAGGACGAAGCTCCGGTTCGTCATTTTATTTCATATAGAATAAGGAGCATGGAGTTTGGGGCATGGGGAGAAGACCGTAGAGCAAAAGTAACTGAGAGGCTGGGAGAGAGAGACTTAGAGAGACCTGCCAGTGTTTGAAAACCGTTTCACGAACAAAGTGAGTGAAATGTCTCACGAGCAGGTTTGAGCGTAGGACAGAGGGAGAGAGTAAACCTGGCAGAGTCTGTTGAGGGAAAGATTGAGGTTGAAGGAAGTAGGCAGTAGCAGGAGCAGTGGCAGGGGGAGTAAGCAGTTGGCAGTAGGCAGGACGCTGAGCGTGGGGCGCAAATAGTAAAATGGAAATTGTTAAATGTAATAAGTTATATGTTAAACGTAGGAATGTTAAGGTGCATGGTTTAATGTCTGTAGTCTAAAGAAATTATATAAGAGTAATTACCCTGAAAGGGTAAAACAACAATACCCCCGGGCAAAGCCCGGGGAACATAAGCAGATAATGAAAAAACGTTGGAACTGCAGGTTTTGATCAGTGTTACAAACGTTTCGTCCAACGCAAGTAGCCGACGATTTATTCAAAGTGCAGTGGAAGTAGCATCAGCAGTTGCAGGAAGCTGGGAAAGTAGGTGGTACCTCACCAAAAGAAATGGGAAAAAAGAAAAAGTCAATATTACAATTAAATAAACAAAAACGGTCAACGCTATTCAGGCATAGACAATAGACAAACTGAAAACTATAAACTTTAAACCATAAACCATTAGAGTAGAGCCGAATTGTATTCGGCTGGAGAAGTACAACCTACTTAAGATAAATCAACCGTGCCGAATTCATTTTCTTTTTCATAGAAAGACCTGACAGCATCCGTAGGATCTGACAGAGTCTGAAAAAACCAAGGGGAAGGTTACTAATAACCTTCCCCTTGGTTTTTTGGCACTGTTATGTTGCAGGTTTACTGCTTTTTTGACTCTTTGGTGTGCCCGTGAGGTTACTTTGGTTCATGTCCTTTACATTCACCTTCGGCATGCTTCTCCTTACAATCTGCTGAACCTTCCGGATGTGTGCATTCGCCTTCGGGATGTGTGCATTCACCCTTGGCATGCTTTTCCTTGCACTCTACTGAACCTTCAGGATGCACGCATCCATCCTCTGCGTGCTTTTCGACTTTCTGCACTACCACATCTGTCTTTTTTGCTATGGGATTATCCTGGCTGGCAGCTAAAACAAAGATGCCCGCCACAAGGCCAATAGCAAATAAAGCGATGACTGTGATCCGAATTTTTTTCTTTATACTTTTTAATCTCCTTTCATTTGTTTTTAAGTGATTTCTTCAATTTTTGACAGTTTATATTACCATTATTTTCAACGGGATCAACCATATTCGTCTGGTGATTACGTGCTTCATGTAACAAGTTCAGTGTTTTCAGTTCAATTAACTAAAAAAATGACAAATATAT
>JAHLWT010000174.1 GCA_019057775.1 Promethearchaeota archaeon | reverse complement strand
ATGATTAATCCGACAAATTTTAAGGTGATATAGATGAGAATTTTGTCGTTGATATTTTAAAGATTTTTAATTTTGTATTCATTATTTAAATCTTAAAATACCCTCAGTTTAAGCTTCAATTTTTTTTAGAATTTAGGATCTCTGCCCTTTTAGCTAAAATTGTCTTAATATTATCCATATCATTCGAAAACCAATTCATTGCGAGAAGCCATAAGATAACGCCGGGGATAATACACAGTACTACAATCATTACAGTTATTTGATAATTTGTATTTGTAAAAGCTAGCAAAATTCCACATAATAAAGGTCCTATTCCTCTCCCAAACTGCTCTAAAAATTGATTCCATGAAACTATTTGACCTTGGGCTTCTGGTAAATTAATTTGTTGTATCACTGGGCTCTGATTTACAACATAGAGAGAAAAAATTGATCTTGAAGTAAAAAATAGAGCCCCTAACATCCACATCGAAGGGAGTGACATAAGATAAGTTATATTCTTACCTTGATCAACAGTCAATGGGATCCAAGGAAGAAAAAAGAAAAGAGCAAAAGTGACTAAACCTCCTATTATAGCAATAACAATGATTGGTAATCTTCTTACTGGATTCTTAGCAGCTATCTTATCACTAACTCTAGATAAAAAGATTTGTCCAACCAACCCACCTGTTAAACCAAAAATAACCATAAAAATACCTATAGAAAACGGGGCTAAGTTATATGGAGGATTCTGAACATAATTTAAAATTAAAAAGTTCAGGCTACTCATGAGAATACAAGTAAAGATTCCTTCAACCAGAGCTACAACATTAGTTTTACTTAACATTGTTTTCCGCATCATTTCTCTATTTATTTGAAAATTATATTCAATATTATTATTTCGGAGAATGGTTGACAACTCCTCTTGTTGAGCACCTCTTTTTGGTTCTTCATTTTGAATTGCAAAAATTAAACCTGCGAGAAGAATTAACGCTCCGATACCCCAAAAAAATTCTCTCCAAAAGCCATTTTGTACTAAAAATGTTGCTATTAGCCAACCAATGATATTAGTTGTATTAAGGACTATTTGATAAACCCCGAAAAACCGAGAACGGCGATCTCGGGCAACAATATCATTAGATAATGAATTTACAGCTGGCCATGAACCTCCTGCAAAAAAGCCAAAAATCGCTATAAAAACAAAAAAATACAGCCAAGTATTGAATTCACCTCCTCTTACGGCGAACCCTAACAAAAACATTGAAATACCTCTAAAAATAGAAATTATAATAATAATTTTTTTACGTGAATATTTATCAATAAGCCGACCAAAATACAATCCTGCAAACGCAGATGACCATGATAAGGAGGTATACAAGATTCCCATTTCCAAAGCATGAATATCTGCCGGATCATTTGGCCAAATAATTAGAGCAAGGGGAACTACTAGTATTATCATGGCGCCATATGCTATGCTTTGGAATCCATTTAATAAATATAAGGGCCATAATAACCGGTTGAATGACTTTTCAACCTTTACGGTTTTTCCTGAGGACATTTGAATCTTGTTATTTGATACTTATGATGGATTGTAAAATGAGTTTTAGAATTTTAACTTATTGAGAAAAGGTTTTTCCATTCGTTTAATACGCATTTCAAAAATAAGTAGTAGGGTTTTATTTTTTACATTCCTTAAAGTATAGAAATTAGAAAAAGGATAAGAAATATGAAAAAAACAGAATTGAATGGATTTTAATTTTCTCAATTTATTTTATTTCTATCAACTACTTTAAGCTCCATTACGATTTTTCCCCACCCACCACATTTCAATCGGATGTCAAAACAACCTGCTCTCTTAACAAACTCTAAAATTTTTTCCAGAGATTTCATCTAAATCTTTATTAAGTAATATCCTTATGATTAATTTGATATTTAGATTTAACAACTTCTCGACCAGTATCACGAGCTCTTTCCAATAACCTAACTCTTTTACGGACTGCACCTCGCTCATTCATACTAGGTGCGAGTATAGTCGTAAATAATTCCATACTTAAGTAATCTAAAACATCAGTAAGCATGCCAACTGTGTGTCGGGCATATCTTTCATGCCCTCCACCTAATGGAATAACTAGAATAATGCTCTTTCCTTTGAATTCTTTGTGTTTAGGGTGGTACCACCTATCTAAGAATGCCTTAAATTGCGCTGTAGGGCCCCACCAATATATGGGTGTTCCTAAAATCCATACATTACTTTTTTCCATCTTATCTAATAAGGTTGACATATCATCATCATGCATACAATCTCCCGTTTTATAGCAACTATTACATGCTTGACAAGGATTAATGGTTAGTTTATTTAATATAATTTTTTCAATCAAGGCACCTGCTTCTTTAGCACCAACCAAAACCTCATCTACCAAAATTTCTGTGTTGCCACCTATCCGTGGGGAACCTACAATACCTAATACTTGAGTTTTAGTATTTTTAATAACGATGATAAATCCTCTCTACATTGATTTTGGTAATATAAATAATACTTTCTTATCAATCTTATTCTTCAAATTATATTAGAAGTGATTTTTGTAATAATTTCGATATTTCTTGACATAATTACACTTTAAAAACAGTTTAGAATTTTAAAAATCGAAAAGAAATTCTTTTCCCTTTTTACCAATAACTCTAATTAATTCCATTTTCCTTAAACAATAACTCATTTTTCGAGCTAATCTTAATGGTCTTTTGAGTGAATATGCTAAATCAGAATTAGTAAATGGTGTTTCCAAACTTTTTGGTATTAACCTTAGAAAATCCTTAGGATTACAAAACTGCATTTTACCTAATATCCCTACTAATTTCTTGTCGTAAATGCTCCAACCACTTCTTCTCCAACTTCCTCTTCCATCATTTATCCGAATTTCTTCTATTTGAACTAACAAAACCTCGATTATGAGATTTGAATTAGAAATTAGATAAGGAATCCTAATTAATTCTTCAAAAATATCTACAAATGAACAATGTTTTGGAGAGAGCCTTTTTCGAATTCTATTAAAGTCTAATAAATCCTGACTAATAATCCATTTATCCTTTATAATGGGATGCACTAAAAGAACTTTAGTATATGAAATGAGATTTTCAAGCTTTTTTTTAATACTAGAGAAATTTTTAGTTTGGATTTCAATTAAAAGATCATTACGTATAATATCTATTAAATAATTTTCAAAGGGTTCTTCAAGTTTGTCTCCTGGTTCTTTATACCATTGCTTTAATGTGGCATGTAGCGAACTTTCTCGTAACGTCCCAATATGACTGGAGTGTGAGTTCAATAATTCGTTCATATACTTCCTTTAAATTTTAAAGAAATTAAATGTTAAATTTACAGTTTCAATTAAAAAGGATGATAATACAGAGAGAATATAAAACTCCTTTACATTTTGAATTGAATAATGTTTTAATTTACTTCAATTGGTTCATATCGCAACATAGATTCATTTCCACGTTCTAGATAGAAGAATTCGGATTTTTCTGGTTCAAATTTATTTTTTAGGAATTCGATAACTTTCAATCCTTTAGACTTTTCATCACATATAAAAATATCAATACTAAGATATCCGTGTTCTGGCCATGTATGAATCGCAGCATGACTTGTTTTCAATATTGCAATGGCACTGTATCCATACGGTTGGTAATTATGATGATATATATCGAGAATCGTTAAATCTGCAGATATAAGAGAATCTAAAAATATTTTTTGTATTTTTTCATTATCTAAAAGAATTTCTTGGTTTATAAAACGCATTTCACCTATAAAGTGGTATCCAATAGGAAGAAATGGAGACTTAATTTTAGACTTCACTTCTGAAGTGTAAATAGGATGTGAAATAAGGCTAAAATTGTACATACTGGTGGGATTTATTACTGATTGTAAATAGTAGAGGTGACTAAATTTACCAATTATACTTGCTCCCTCATAGTGATTAAAATCAGGTAACATCTCATTAATTATAAATCCATGATCCAATATTGATAACTGCAGCTTTTGCATTTCATTTGGAGGTTTATTCCCAAAACTGAGAATAGATTTCTTTCCAATTATGGGATAGCTTCTACCATCCACAATAATAGTTGATTTTAATACTTGTTTTGCTCTTTTTAAGAATAATCGTAAACCCTCATTAGTATAGGGTGGATCCATTACAGCTATATCATATTTATTAACGACATTTTTAGGGATAGGTTCTCTTAAATCATGATGTAGAACATTAAAATTCTTTAAAGATAGTTTCCTTGCGGTATTTGAAAGAAAATTTAAAACTCTATCGTCTATATCCACGACTGTGATTTCATTTGCTAATTTTGTCAATCCTACCGCCAATGAAATAAAATCATCATCGCCTAAAAAAATAATTCGCCTTCCCTCAATGTCTCCTTTTTTTACTAAATACAGTGTCTTTTTTAATACTGTTGAGAAGTCTGCATGAGATTGATCAAGAGCAAATTCTGGTGATGGTCGATTATCGAGATAACTCTTTATATCATTTAAATAATAAAATTCTTCAGGTAATTCTCGTATGATACTGTCAAAGTTTCCAGGGACTGGATCATACTCAAAGCGTAGATTTAACTTTGATCTTACCCATTCTCTTCCTTTTTCACCAAGTAAATTCCTTTTCTCTATAATTCCGGCTTTTACCAATTCACTTCTCACAGCAGCAAGAGCAGGAATAGCAATTCCTGTTTTTTGAGATACTATTTTATTTTTAAGTGAAGGAAAACGATACATTATTAATAAGATCGAACGAACACCTTCGATGCCCTCAGATAGCTGTGCTTTTTCAGCAACTAATGTGAGTATTTCTTCTACATCTTCAACCATTATCTCATTGTTTGAACTATTATAATTTCAATTCTTTGATTTATAGTTTCTTTTCTTTTTTCTTTTTTATTAAATTTTAACACAATAATCATCAAATCTAATTTATTTTCTAATAAATATAGATTTATCAAACAAGGAAAAATTTTATTAAATCGAGCTTCAAATCTAGATTAACAATGTTCACCATAAAACCAGAAAGTAAGAAATTTATTGTGTATAGCGATAATCGAAATACAGGTTTTAAGAAAAATCAAATCCATAGGAAATTACTAAAAAAGATTCAAAAAGAACAGAAGGATTTTATTTTGCATGTTGGAGACATAGTTTTATGGAGTTTGGCTTGGAAATCTTATTTTAGAGATTTAGAGTACGTAAATATTCAAGTTCCATTCTTTTATACATAGAGGAAATCATGATAACAAACTTTTTTTTAGAAAATTTTTTAACTTAAAGCATACTTATTATTCAATTAATTATGGATTTGCTCATTTGGTAATACTCGATGATAATAGTGGAATCCTAGATAAAAAACAATATGAATGGTTATTGGGAGATTTAAAAAATCATCATGATTATAAACGGAAAATTATTTTTGCTCATAAACCCCTTTATAGTGGTGCTAATGGTGGTGTAAGGAAACATTTAATAGAACAATTAGAACCATTATTTAAAGAATTTAATGTAAAATTATTCATCAGTTCTCATTATCATAATTATGAACGATTGCATGAAAATGGAATAACTTATATAGTATCTGCTGGAGGTGGTGCTCCTTTAACAGAATTAAAGAATTATAGAATTCAATTAATAAAGCATGAGACGAAATACCATTATTTAGTGATTTCCATTGAGCTAACAAATATAAGTGTTTTAGTAAAAGATATTGATGAAAAAGAAATTGACAGATTTAAAATAGAAATATTTTGAAATCTCCCTGTACTTGTTCATAACTAACTAAACAATCTCCTGATTTCATCATTATTCATTGGTTTCCTTAATTCCATAATGTTAAAGGATCTCCTGTTTCTTCAATTATTATTAAAAAGATTTATTAATTAAAATTTCAATTCCTTGAATTATAGTTTCTTTTCTTTTTTCTTTTTTGTGATTATAAGGTAAATTAACGTGGCAAGCATCACCCAGAAACATATTGAGACAACCCATCCCAGTATTTCATCAATCTTAATAGTATTGAATATAAAAGCAAAACACGCCGTATATTCCAAAATAATATAGGGTACATGAGTACGTGTTTTATCTCTAAATTCAATCTTTAAAATGAAATCCAATAATAACTCAACAATGAGATAAGCGATAATTATAACAATATAAATATATCTCATTAATTCTTGTCCTATCACTAAGTAATCTATGAAAACAATAACTAAAGGAATTATTAATGAAGTCATTATTATCCCAATGCCCCTCAAGTATTTTTCTTTTTCTCTGGCAACAGAAATGAATACACCTATAATTGAAATGAAAAAAATAACTCCCGAGATGAAAAATATCCATCCATATAAATCAACCATTTTAATATGTCTCGTTTTTGATATTGTAAGTTATAAGATCAATTATCTTCTATTCTATAAATTTAATAATAAAGATCAAAAGATTTATAAATTCTATATTCATATCATTCTTGTATCATAATGGTCTTATTACATAATCAAATTATTTATAAAACAAAAACTAAGGAAAATGTCAGATGAAGAAAACTTTGGATTAAGTCATGTCGCTTTTGCGGTTCTAGGTTTAGTCGCAGAACATCCATGTCATGGAAAGGATGTTGATGAAAGAATTGAGAAAAGAGGAATGAGAGAATGGACAGCTATCGGTAAATCCTCAATTTATGGTGTCTTGAAGAATTTAAAAGAAAAAGACTTAGTTGACTCATGGGTGGAAGAGGAAGATAATAGAATGGTGAAAATGTATCAAATCACACCTAAAGGAGAGATTGTTCTTAAAAACCAGATATATAGAATTCTTAATGATTTTGTAGGTAAGAACGACCAAGATTTTTATATGGCGTTTTCTATGCTTCCCGTACTGTCTCAAGAAGAACAAATTGAAGCAATTACTAATTCATTAAACAAAATTCAAAAGAATAAAAAAGAGTTAGAACAAATGTTAATTGAAAACTCTAGAATGCCTTTAAATGTTAGGGGACTCTTTTTGCATCCAATTAAAATTTTGGAAACGGATATTGAATTCTTAGAATGGGTATTAGAAGAAATAAAAGAGGGGAAAGGTGAAGCTGGTCTTAAGGCATAAAATTAATAATTTTGAGCATAAGGTAGGACATCACTGTGAATCATCATCAATGAGAGACATGTTCGAATTTTATGGATTTCCCATGTCAGAAGCAATGGTCTTTGGGCTTGATGCCACAATGGGATTTGGATTTTTTGACACTACAAATAAGGTCTCTTTCATTCCCGAATCAGACATTCCCTTTTTTTTAGGAGGGAAGCAAGGAACTATAGAACCAAATTCATTAGCTTGCCGATTACTTGGGATTTCTCTAAGGAAGCAGTCATTTACTAGTGCAGATAAGGCGTGGGAAGAGTCAAAAAAATTGCTAAACCAAAATGTTCCATTAATCCTCAAGGTTGATTTAGGGTATTTATCATATTTCGAAGCGGAAGGGGAAATTCATTTCGGAGGTCACGCGATAACCCTTGCTGGATATGATGAAGAAAGAGCTATAGCTTATGTTGGAGACTCGGATTTTGAAGGATTTCAAGAAGTCCCCATAGATCTTCTTAAAAAATGTCGTAGCTCTAAACATGGTCCTAAATTCATGTGGCCAAATAACGCTCAATACTCAATGATGAGACGTTCAGATGGAAAGCGTCCGCCATTAGCTGCAGGAGTCAAGCTTGCTATTAAAGAAGTGGTAAATAACATGCTAAGACCCTCGGTAAGTAGCTTAGGGATTCAGGGATTAAAGCAATTCGCCAATTCCATTCTTGAGTGGAAGGATGTCTTAGAAGGAAAGGCGAAAGATGCTACAGGAAAGGAAGTATCGACTGCTCGGATAATGTTTGAGTTAATTCATGGATATATTGAAACTTGGGGGACGGGAGGTGGGGCTTTTAGGAATTTATATCAAGGCTTTCTTGAAGAATTACTCATCTTACCTGAGCTAAAGGTTGGGTCAAGACAATGGAATGCAGAAGAATTTAAAATTATAGAGGAATGCATTCCGATTGTAGAAGACTCAGCTCATAGTTTCACAGAAATTGCTGATTCTTTGTTAAAAGCTGCAAATGAACATAAAGATGATTGCTTAAACCACGTAGATTTGAAAGATCTTCATGAAAATGCGTTACACATCCTCTCCAAGGAAGAGGACTTATTTAAAAGACTTTCAAAAATAAAAATTTAGAAGGTGAAAAAAGTGGATAAGAATTTAGCGGCACCATGTGGCATATATTGCGGTGCCTGTCGGCAGTACCTTCTCTGGAAAAAAGATTTATTGGAGAAAAGGGGGTACAAAATAGGTTGTAAAGGTTGTAGAATTCGAAATAAAAATTGTGCTTTCATAAGGAGAGATTGTCCAGCACTAAGAAAAAATGAATATGAATTTTGTTATGAGTGTGAAAAATTTCCTTGTCAAAAGCTACAAAAAATAGATACCCACTATCAAGAAAAGTATTCTGTGAATATGATTAATAACCTAAAAAGAATTGAAGAAATCGGAGTCGAAAAATGGCTTCGAGAGCAAAAGAAGCTCTACACATGCCCTCAATGTGAGGGCGAAATTTGCGTTCACGATGCGGAATGCTATGATTGTGGTAATAAACTAAATCCAAATAAGAAATAGAGAGAGGAAAAAAAATGGAGGAAATTAAAATTGTTGGGGCAAGGATTCATAATTTGAAAAACATAAATGTTAGGATCCCTAAAAAAAAAATAACATTAATAACTGGTGTATCAGGTTCAGGTAAATCAAGTCTAGCATTTGATATCATATTTGATGAAGGGATGAATCGATATCTACAAGCAATTGGGTTTCCCCCTAAATTAGAAGATGAAAAACCGTTCGATTTAATTGAAGGCTTAAGTCCAACCGTAGCAGTAGAACAGAGGACCACGAGAGTATTCAATCCTAGATCAACTATCGGTACTAAGACAATAATTTACAACTTACTTAGAATGTTATATGCCATTGAAGGTGAATTAATGTGTCCTATTTGTAAGATCCCAGTAGATGAGAACTTAGAATGTGAATTGTGTGGTTTGGTTAGAGATCGTGTGGAGATTAAACATTTCTCTTTCAATGAGCCTTCAGGAATGTGTTTAGAGTGTAAAGGGAGGGGGTATACAATGCATTTCACCGAAGACAAAATAGTACAAGACTATAATAGAAACCTAGTCGAGATAACTAAGGCCGGATCTGCGTGTTTTGCTGATCAAACTAGATGGGTTGAACAATTGGGGGATTTTTATGATTTTGATATAAATACACCCTATAAAGACTTACCAGAAAAGTTTCGAAATGTATATCTCAACGGAAGTGGAGGAAAAAAATTACCATTTAGAATGGAGTCTAAAAATTTCTCAGGAGTTATGAAACAAAGAGTATATGAAGGGATTATCCCTCACCTAGAGAGAGCCATGAATACTAGCGTAAGTACATATCGGAGAAATAAAATAACCAAGAATTATATGACTATACAGAAATGCGATGAATGCCAAGGATTTAGAATTAATGATCAAGCAAGAGATATAAAAATCGCAGGAAAACATATTGGAGAATTAGCTATGATGGTAATAGATGATGTAATTGAGTTCATAGAAAATCTGAGTGCTAAAGAAATAAGGACGGAGCAAGGGAAAGCATTGATTGATAAAATTCTCAAACGCCTCCAAAATATGGTAAACGTTGGGTTATCTTACATGCATCTCAATCGAACTCTTCCCACTCTTAGTGGCGGAGAACAGCAAAGATTAGCACTTATGACGCATTTAGATGCAGGGATCGATTCTCTCATATATATTCTTGATGAACCAAGTATGAGTTTACACGAAAAAGAGAAAGAATCTTTGATTCAACTACTGATTAAACTAAAAGAACAAGGTAATACTGTAATTGTTGTTGAACATGATAAACGGTTTATAGAAATAGCGGATGAGATCATTGATATTGGCCCAGATGCTGGTACTAAAGGAGGGGAGATAGTATTTCATGGTAAACTTGAAGATATCATGAAAGTTAAAGATTCACATACGGGTCAATTTATGGCCGGAAAAATAGCATTGCCAGAGAAATCATTAAAAGACCGTAGAAAAATCAATAAAGATACTAAATATCTATCAATCAGGAATGTTAGCACTAACAATCTCAAGAATATCTCAGTTAAAATCCCATTAGGAATGATGGTTGGCATATGTGGGGTGTCCGGTTCAGGTAAGAGTTCATTAATTCAGGATACACTCGTTCCATTACTAAAACCGCATTTTACGCGGGAAGCCGTAAAAAAAGGTAAAACAACTCAAGAATCTGAGGAGGAAATTGGGAATGGAGAGGATCTTTTAGAATTTACTGGATCCATACATGGTTGGGAAAATATTGATGAGGTTATTGTTGTGAATCAAAGACCTATAGGGAGGACAAGAAGATCTATGCCAATCTCATATATTGGCATTTGGGATAAAATAAGAAACGTCTTTGCCAAACTCCCCGAAGCCAAAAAAAAGAAATTCGCAGCGGGGCACTTTTCTTTCAATTCGGATAGAGGTAGGTGTCCAATTTGTAAAGGAGATGGAATAAAGGATATTCAAGTATCATTCTTAAGTGCAATAACAATACCATGCAAAGAATGTAAAGGCCAGAGATATAAACCAGAAATTTTAGAAATAAAACATAAAGGAAAAACAATCGCAGATGTGTTAAACCTAACTGTTTCCGAGGCGCTAGATTTATTTAAATCACAACCGAGTATTGTCAAAATTCTTAAAATTCTTGAAGAAATAGGAATGGGATATATCACCTTAGGTCAACCAGCTCCTACCCTCAGTGGAGGAGAAGCACAACGAATAAAGCTCGCAAAAGAACTGGGACGTGCTCGAAAATCAAAATCTCTTTATATTTTAGATGAACCTACGATTGGATTATCTTTTTATGATGTCAGGAAATTAATGGAACTATTAGAACAATTAATCCAAGAAGGAAATAGTGTGATTATTATAGAGCATGACCCTGACATTCTATCCTTTACTGATTACATTATTGAATTAGGACCTGAAGGTGGTCCTAAAGGCGGTGAAGTGATTGCAAAAGGTACTCCAGAGGAGATAAGAGAAATTATCATTTCTAAAACAGGTCCTTATTTATCTTAGAACAAATTGCCAAATAATTATTAGAGAACCATTAAATGAAATTGACAATGATGGAACGTCTAGAGCTGTTGTTGGAATGCTTTCTGATATAGCTGGAAGGAGACTTATAAAATTGGATGAAACAATTTTCACTGTTGGTTATAAGAGATTCTTTCAAATTTTTTTACAAAGTGGCAATTAAGTCAAAGAAACATTTATAAGTTTATAAGCAATCTACTTTTTATAATTAACAATTCTAAAAGGATTACAAAGAATGAAGGATACTCAGAGTTTACTTATTCCTAATTATAAAATAAGTTTGAGATTCGTATCTCCTTTAGAATTGAAGAGATTATTATTACTCTTATTATTATAGAGTGCCCTCTTTCTTTCTAGGAGAGTATTTTCCTTTTGAAAGTGGAAGGGCTATATATTTTAAATAAATTCGTAAAAGGTTAAAAAGATGAATAGAAAAAACGATATCGTCGTTTCCGATATAATGGAAAAAATCAGAGGATCACTTGTCCTTCCTGAGAGAGCATATTTTTTTGATACAACACTCCGTGATGGAGAACAAACTCCAGGTATTAGTTTTACCCATGAAGAAAAGTTATCTATTGCTCAAGCTCTTAATGAATTAGGAATTGACATTATAGAAGCAGGTTTTCCTGTAATTTCTCAAGGTGATTTTGAAGCTTGTAGAGACATAGCAAAAATGGGTTTAGATTCTGAAGTGATTGGATTAGCTAGAACAAAGAAAATCGATATAGATAAGGTAATAGAGGCCGACATGGATAGTATACATTTATTCCTTGCAACCTCAGACCTCCATATGAGAGAAAAACTCCAGTTAACTAAAGACGAGGTGATAGAAACAATAACAGAGATGGTATCTTATGCTAAAGAACATTATTCTACAATACTATTTTCAGCTGAGGATGCAACTCGGTCAGATTTAGGTTTTTTAATTAAAGCTAACCTGACTGCTGTCGAAAGTGGAGCTACTCGAATAAATATACCTGATACTGTAGGAACAATTTCTCCAATAGGTTTTGGACATATTATACAAAAGAATTATGAAACATTGCCCAAGAATATACGCATAGCTGTCCATTGTCATAATGATTTTGGTTTAGCTGTTGCAAATACACTTGCTGGTTTTGAAAATGGTGCTTCAGAAGCTCAAACAACAATTTTAGGTTTGGGGGAACGGGCAGGTAATGCATCCTTTGAAGAAACAGCTATGTCTATTTATGCGTTATATCAAATACATATGAATATTAAGACCAAAAAAATATTTCCTACAGCTAAACTAGTTGAAAGTTATTGTGGCGGAAAAATTAAAATCGGACGACTCTCACCCCTTATAGGTCAGAATGCATTTGCTCATGAATCAGGTATTCATGCTCATGCGATGATTAAGCATGCACGCACTTATGAACCCATCACACCCGAATTAATAGGAATTCGCCGTTCTGACGATGTGGAAGCAATTATCAGACAGTCAATAAAACTTGGAAAACACACAGGAGCCCACGCTCTTAGGGCTAAAATTAATGATTTAGGATTAAGCCCTACTGATGAACAATTTATGAAAATAATGAAGGCTATAAAGAGGTTTGGTGATAAAGGTCATGAGGTTTCCGAAGAGGATTTCTTAGCTATTTTAAAAGATGTTTTGGGTGAATTACCAAAAGAAGAACAGTATGTAGAGCTTGAGGAATTAACTGTTTTAACTGGATCAATTACACCTACATCAACAGTCCGATTAAAAATAAAAGATAATGGAAATTTTATAGAAAAACTAGCATCAGCAACAGGAGTAGGTCCGGTAGATGCATCTTGTAAAGCAATTGTAAAATGTTTTGAACCAATGAGCAAAATTAAACTTTTAAATTTCCAAATTGATGCAATAACTGGTGGAACAGAAGCTTTAGGTCATGTTACACTTGAAATCATGGATCTTGAAAGCAATATTGTAGTTAAAGCTAGTGCGATTCATGAAGACATCGTTATGAGCTCTGTTTTATCTCTCATAAAAGGACTAAATCTAATTGTTAAGAAAAAAAGCCTTTTATTAAAATGATTAATTGTTAAGAAAAAATGAAATATTAAAAATTATGGATTTAACAATTGCGGAAAAAATCATAAGAGATCATTGCGATCAAAAGGATGTCTCTGCTGGGGATTTTGTTTTAGTGAATATTGATAGATGCTTAGCTAATGACATAACTGCACCAAAAGCTATAGAAGTTTTCGAAAAAATTATTGAAGGAACCAAAAGAAGTATTTTTGATTCAAAAAAAGTAATACTGACTCCAGATCATTTTACCCCAAATAAGGATATTGCTTCGGCTAAACAGTGTAAAATTTTGAGAGAATTTGCAAATAAGTATCATATATCACACTATTTTGAGGTGGGAAGGGTAGGAATTGAACATTGCCTTATTCCCGAACAAGGTTTAGTAGCTCCGAGTGAAGTAATTATTGGTGCCGATTCTCATACTTGTACATATGGGGCAGTAGGAGCTTTCTCTACTGGTGTTGGCTCGACAGATTTAGGAGTGGCAATGGCACTTGGAAAATGTTGGCTTCAAATACCTGAAACCATGAGATTCATATACTCAGGTCAGTTGCATAAATGGGTTTCAGGTAAAGATTTAATTTTGTATACAATTGGTCAAATTGGTGTTGATGGTGCAACCTATAAAGTTATGGAGTTTACAGGAAAAATTATTGATAATTTATCTATGGCAAACCGTTTTACTATGTGTAATATGGCAATCGAAGCAGGGGCAAAAACAGGCTTCATTGTTCCTGATAAGATTACAGAACAATATCTTAGAAATGTAGGAATTTCAAACTATAGAACTTATGAAAATGATCATAATGCGACTTATCATGACAGCATTGAGATTGATTGTTCTCAAATTGAACCTCAAATAGCTCTTCCGCACTCACCAAGCAATACTAAACCAATATCTGAAGTACATGCTTTACATATTGAAATTGACCAAGCGGTAATTGGTTCTTGTACCAATGGACGATTTGAAGATTTACAGATTGCGGCAAGAATAATGAAAAATAACAAGATCCACCCTAGAGTGAGATGTATAATCATTCCAGGTTCTCCTCAAATCCTCTTTCATGCCCTTAAGGAAGGATTAATCGAAATTTTTCTTCATGCAGAAGCGATTATATCTCCGCCTACTTGTGGCCCATGTTTAGGCGGACATATGGGAGTTCTTGCTCCTGGTGAAAGAGCGATATCAACAACAAACAGAAATTTCGTGGGAAGGATGGGACATAAGGAGAGTGAAGTATATTTATCAAATCCTGCAATTGCTGCGTCTTCTGCTCTAAAAGGTTTTATTACCTCTCCAGAAAGTATATGAGAAAAAAATATAATACAAAAGGTGAAAATAATACAAGGAAAAGTAATTAAATATCCTCAAGAGAATATTGATACTGATTTAATAATTCCTGCTCGATGCTTGGTTAATTCGGATCCTCAATATTTAGCGAAACATTGCATGGAAGATTTTGATCCTGAGTTTCATCAAAATAAAAATGAACTTCAAGCAACAATCCTCGTAGCGGGTCCAAATTTTGGTTGTGGATCAAGTCGAGAACAAGCACCAATCGCTTTGAAAGCTTCGGGAATAGAATTAATTATCGCTCCCAGTTTTGCACGAATTTTTTTCAGAAACGCGATTAATATTGGACTTCCAATTCTCCTGTTCCCTGATCTAGATGCTTTTAATATTGGAGATAAGTTAGATATTGATTTTGAAAAAGGACTTATAAGAAATATAAGTTCTAACCAATCTTATTCTTTTACCAGATTTCCTGCCTTTCTACAAAAAATAATTAAATTAAAAGGGCTGGTAAATTTTGCTAAAGAAGAAATAGCAAATTCAGGAATGAAATCTTAAACTAATTAGTTCTGAAGAGGAATTGACATGAAGAAAACAATAGCAATCACCCATGGTGATGGATGTGGTCCAGAAGTAGTAGAAGAAGGGCTAAAGATATTAAAAACTATTTCTGAGTACACTGAATTCGATTTCGAATTTAAAGACGCTCCCGCTGGAGGGAAAATATGGAAAAAATGTGGGAGTAACCTTCCTGAGAAGTCATTTGAGGTTATTAAAAATTCTGATTCATTATTATTTGGTGCTATTGGACTTCCTGACTTACCACCTGGAGTTGCTGAATCAGCAATCTTAAAGATAAGACAGGAGTTAGATTTATTTGTGAATTTAAGACCAATTAAGTTATATGATACTCTACGAAATAGATGCCCACTAAAAGACGAATTTATAGGGAAGGGCATTGATATCACCTTTGTAAGAGAAAATACCGAAGGATTATATAAAGATATAGGAGAAATATCAGAGGAGAGAGCACAAAGTATAATGCTTTACACCAAAAAAGGTTGTGAACGAATTATACGATATGCTTATGAATTTGCGAAGAAAGAGGGACATAAGAAAATTACATCAGTAGATAAAGCAAATGTGTTAAAACCAAGTCAATTATGGCGTAAAATCTTTCACAAAATCGGAAATACTTATCCTGATTTAAAGAAAGAGGATGTTTATATTGATAGTTTTTGCCAATGGCTTATTCGTGCTCCTTATTCTTACCAAACTGTTGTTACAGGGAATATGTTCGGTGACATCATTAGTGACGAAGGTGCCTTCCTTATTGGTAGTTTAGGAATGGCTGCCAGTGGAAATATTCACCCCGGGAAAGTTTCAATGTATGAACCAATTCACGGATCTGCTCCAGATATTGCAGGAAAAGGTATAGCAAATCCAATAGGTACTATTTTAAGTGTAAAATTAATGATGCAGGAATCATTCAATTCCCCAGAAATTGGAAATTTAATTGATAAGTCTGTGGAAGAGGCTCTTAACGAAGGAAGAACCATAGATATTAGGGATAAAGCTTTTAAAACGCTAACTACAAGAGAAATGGGGAACTTAATAGTTAAAAAGTTGATTACCATGCTAAAAAAATAGTGTTTTAGTATCACTAGTGTGTGTCCTCATATACGTAAAAGAGTTTCACGCGGTATATAATGCCAGAAATTAGAGGATTATACTATGAGCATCAATAATATTATCAAACTTTTTAAATTCGTTGATATCTTCTTTGGATACGATATCGTCTAAGGTAACTATGGAAATGGCTACGTCTCCCTTTTTTTTTCGACCACACTGTAAGCCTGCTATATTAATCCCTTTATTTCCTAAGAATGTTCCGATACTTCCAATGACTCCTGGTACATCTTTATTTTTAAGAACGAGCATGTAATTTGTGGGGGCGAGATCAAAAAAAAATTCGTTTATTTCGACTATTTTTGGGCGATCTGAAAAAACAGTACCCGCAATTTTAGTTGAGGATCCATCTTCAGTGCTGATGTAAATTTTTATATAATTTTCAAAATTAATGGGCTTCTCGAATTTTTCTACAATAATCTTAATGTCATTTTCTTTTAAAATCTCTTCTAAATTAATATATGTTATAATATCAATTAACCTACCATCAAAAAGAGATTGCAATATCACAGCTTTAATTGGTTCAAAATTCGTAAATATCTCTCCTTTATACTTAATTTTCACTCTAACTATTTTTGAAAGGTTAAACTGTGTAATGAATTTACTTAAAGAAGCCCCTAATTCAATATAAGGCCTATATGTATCAGCCATTTCTTCTGACATGTTGAAAGAAATATTAACTGCATCTATGAATATTTTAGAATTAAGAGCTTGGACAATTCTTTCCGCTGCTAATTTCGCTACTTCAATTTGAGCCTCAAATGTGTTAGCCCCTAAATGAGGCGTTGTAATACAATTATCTAATCCAATAAAAGGTGCATCTTTAGGATCTACTGGTTCTTTAGAGAAAACATCAATACAAGCTCCACCAATTTTGTTGTTTTTTAGAGCGTTGTATAGTGCTTGTTCATTTACCACTCCTCCTCTGGCAACATTAACAATAATCGCGTTAGATTTCATTTTTTCAATCTCAGAATAGCTAATTAAATCTTTTGTTTGGGCAGTTAAAGGAACGTGAATCGTTATATAATCTGATCGAGCTAAAAAATCGTCAAAATTATCTAATAACTCAGCACCTAAATCCTGACCCCGTTTCTTTGGAACAAATCTATCGAAAGCCACGACATTCATGTTAAAAGATTGACATTTTTTTACAACAGCGGCTCCAATATTCCCTAATCCAATAACTCCTACGGTTTTCCCTTTTAATTCAGAACCTCTTAAGAATTTTTTATCCCATTTACCTTCCCGCATAGAAGTGTTCGCTTTATAAATATTTCGCGCAAAGTTCAGCATGAGCGCAATTGTTAGCTCAACTACTGCATTAGTATTGCCTAAAGGAGTTATTAACACAACTATTCCATGTTTATTACATTCTTCAATATTAATGTTGTCAAAACCGGTCCCCGCGCGCACAATTACTTTCAATTTTTTTCCCGCGCTAATTATATCTGGAGTGAGTTTAGTAGCGCTCCTAACGATAATTCCATCGAATTGCTCTATAATTTCAAGAAGTTCTTCTCTACTTGTTTTATCATTAATCGTTAAAGAAAAATTTTTGAATCGCTTTAATATTTCAACTCCTTCTTGAGCTAAACCATCCGAAATCAAAACTTTGTAATTCTTTAATTCCATGTCATTCACTAATTTTCTATGATTTTATTAAGGTTCTTTTCTAAAATCTTCATAGAAAGAATATTCTTATCTTAAAAAACTTTCATATATGATTCCATAATATTCTACAATCCATCGTATCCAATCATCATCGATATCTAAATCTTCGGTATTCATAATTATCAAATGAAAAAAAACAAAATTTTAAATATGAATGATTTTTTGTCACTATCATAGCACAATCTTGTCATGGTTGTGTGACATAATAAATGAAAAAAATGAGGTGGTAAAAAAATTTCAGTCAACGGGGATTTTTTAAAAAATAGAGCATTGGTTATAGATAATGGGACGGGGATCTCTAAAAATGGTTTTGCAGGAGAAGATCAACCGCGTTCTGTTTTTCCTACCGTAATAGGAAAACCAAAGTATGGGAATATAATGCCTGACGTAAAGGATTATTCACGAGAATGGTATATAGGAGAGGAAGCAATGGGACTCAAGGGGATTATGAATTTGAATTATCCAATTGAACATGGTGTTGTAGAAGATTGGCCAGCAATGGAACTTATATGGCATTATACATTCTATACAGATCTCAGAGTTGATCCTTCAGAGTATCCCGTACTTTTAACTGAAGCTCCCTTGAATCCAAGAAAGAATAGAGAAAAAATGGCGGAGATAATGTTTGAAACATTTAATGTTCCCGCTTTATATATTGCTACACAAGCTGTACTGTCATTGTATGCTTCTGGTAGAACAACTGGTTGTGTTATTGACATTGGTGATGGTGTATCTCACATTGTTCCGATTTTTGAAGGATTTGCTTTAAGTCATGCTATACAAAGAATAGACCTTGCGGGAAGAGATGTCACAACATATTTACAAAGGCTATTAAGGCAGAATGGGTATTCATTCACTACTTCAGCAGAGAAAGAAATAGTGAGAGATCTTAAGGAAAAACTTTGCTATGTGGCAATTGATCCAGAGAAGGAAATAATCTTATCAAATAAAGTAGCGGGGATGGAAAAGAGCTATATGCTACCAGACGGGGAGACTATAACTATTGGGCTCGAGAGGTTTTTAGCTCCAGAGAGTTTCTTCAATCCTTCTGTATTAGGAAAAGAATTAGCCCCCTTAGACGATGTCATAGTTGGAGCAATTTCAGAATGTGATGTGGATTTACGGAGAGATCTATACAGTAACATTGTTCTATCGGGTGGTAGCACAATGTTTCCAGGAGTTAAGGAACGGTTAACTCGTGAAATAAAAGAACAAGTTCCAGATTCCATGGATGTGAGGATCATAGCCCCTCCAGAGCGTATGTACTCCGTGTGGATAGGAGGGTCTATTCTTAGTTCTTTGAAGACATTCCATCGTATGTGGGTCACTCGTCGTGAATATAGGGAGATGGGACCTCAAGTAATCCATCGATGCTTTTAAAATTCTTCTTTCAAATATTATAAAAAGTGATGAGAAACGTGAGAATTAAGGTGTTGGATGGAATTCCTTGCATTGTCATAGACGACGGCATATTTTGGTCGAAAGAAATGTTAAAAAAGGAATCTCGAAAATTGATTATGCCAGATTATTTCACAGAATATCAACAAGATAGAGAAAACACCTACTATAAGGGAGTTTTGGATGAATTGAAGAAGAGATTTGGAGAAAAATAAAGAATAAACATATTTTTTTTTAATTTTAAAATATAATACAAAGAATTGAGGGATGTTTCAAAATGGAAAATGTTATAAAAGCTCTTAATAAATTAATAAAATCAGAATCCAAAACAATTTCGTCAGCAATAATTGAAGGGGAAAAGAAGATTGTATATTCAACAGAAAATTGGGATATAAGCCCCGATCTTGATGAGTTAAATTCAGTTTGGGAGGCAAATGAGCTAAAAAATCTCACAATTGGAGGTCTAAAATATGTAATACTACAGAGCACTCCTGAACGATTAGTAGCCTTAACACCAAATAAGGAAGGAGGAATAATCGGATTTAAAGATGAAGAGAGGAAGATAATTTATAAAATTGCACCTGATGGTCTAATAATGCTCAATTTAATGGAAGCCTCTCGAACTTTGGGGAAATTAAGCTCGAAAGAACCATATATGAATTTACAAACTATATTAGGGAAAGTAGAACAACTTAAATGGGCAACTCCCAGAATATTACTCGATGATACAAACAATTTACAAGAGTTGGGATTACTAAAATTTGGACTAAGTATCGAAGAAGCTAAGGTATATTTATCCTTATTAAAAAGGGGAAAAAAAGGAGCAAATGTGGGTCAATTGGATGAAGACCTTTCTATAAAAAGAACAACTATTTATCGAATTATTGATCGTTTAATAAGTAAAAGTTGGATACTGAAATTACCATTGATGCCAAAAAGTGCTCAAGATTTTATCGCTAGGTCCTTAAACGATATATTAGATGAAAGAATTCAACAAAAAGAAGAAGAATTAAAAATATTAAAGAGCTTTCGCTATATTATGGGAGAAACCCTAGAGAATGGATGGATAGATGTCTCAGAGATCACTAAAGATCTTCAACATTTTAGTGAAGAATCATTTGATTTTAACACACTCGGGATATTGAGTGAAGAAAAAGATTGTGGCCTTATAATTTTTGAATATAATAAAGAAGTGAAGGAAGAAGTGATTATCCGTGCTGCTTTACAGTTATCATCTGAGAAAATGAGGGAGCCTATACAACCAGATCTAGATAAAAAGGAATTCGCAAATCCCGATCTAGCTGATATTAAAATCATAAACACAAAGATCCAAGATTATTTAGGTATGACAATGTATTTCAAATTTAAGGAGGGAACAGAAAGAGGCAATAATGTTGGGACTAAGTGGATTGTCGCTGCGAGACATGTAGCAGTAACTCTTGACAATAAAATTTATATTGTGTGGGGATCTGAAGAACAGTTTCCAATTTTGCTATCTATTATTTTAAAACTTTAAAAAGCAGATAATTAAATTAAAAAATTTAAATTGGAAATTATAATGACAGGACAAATACCAGATGAAATTGTTTTAGACGACCAATCGTTTTCAATAGTTGGATTAAAAGGTCAAGGATTATTTAAGCCTGAGGATTTTGGTATACTCCCTCATTCTACTTGCACGGCGTGTTGGCGAGGTTATATAATAAAGTATCGTTTTATTAACTGTCAACTATTTCTGAATGAAATGCTTGTCAATGTAGATAATCCTCCAAATATCAACGGGATTGAACCACAAAGAGGGGATGATCTATTTAAATATCTTTATAAAGAGATGAATTTTAAGAACAATTTTACTGGTAAACTCCTCCTCGCAAAAGATTTTATACAATCCATGTATGTACATATGGGTTTTCAAAGGCCAATGGCGTATAAAACAATCATTGAAATCCAAATGAAAGATGGAGAAATCATCTCAGAAAGGGATCTGTCTAAAGAAATGGAAAAGAAAAGAATTTTTAATGCCGATGAGGGAGCATCCCCTCTATCTGACTCTCAGAATGATATTGAGAATTGGGTAAAGAAGACATTTTCCCTCGATTATGATTTTTAACAAACTCATCTAAATTTTTTTACTTTGAATTAGAGTATACAGATTGAGAATAAACACGGTTGATTACATCTCATTTCTAATATTATTATAAAAATCCAAGATAATTTGATGCCTTTCCTCAGCTATCTTCTTAGATATAAGTAAATTCATTTGTTCTTTTAATTTCATAATCTTTCTTTCTAAATGATAAATGACTTTCTCAAGACCAGCTCCTTTCTTGATTGCAAATCCTATAGTTCTAAATAATCCTATAGCTCCAAGAGCATCTAATTTATCAGCATCAGATAAAATTTTAGCTTCTAGAGTATTTGGGAGAACATTATTTGAAAAAGAGTGTGATCTTATGGAGTGAATTATATTTTCAATTTCCTCATGAGAAAGCTGAAAATCTCTTGAATTTAAAAAATTTAAGGCCATCCCTGCTGAAAGTTCAGCATGATTTTTTCCCTTGATATCGTTATTCTCATGTTTTCTACCGATATCGTGAAGTAAAGCAGAGATTTCAAGTATGAGAAGATTAGCTTTTAATTCTTTTCCTATGTAGAGACATGAATTTAAAACTCGTTTCATGTGAGAAAACCCATGGATATCATCATCTCCCATATTATCTTTAGAGAATCGCTTGATAATCAAGAGCATTTCTTGTTCAATCATAAGCTTTAACCAAATAATTCATTCTTCTTCCATTCTTTATGGTGACTAAACCCATTTTTTTTAGAAACTACTTGTTTTGTTTCTTTGTTAAAAACTACCGAGAGAAAATGAGATGACATCCGGGAATAACTCTCAGCTAGAATAAGTATTACATTGATTAATTCATCATTTTCTTTAAAAAAGGGGAAGAGTGCGTTCCATTTATGAAAAAATCTGTAATCTCTGCTCACTTCTATCGTTTTTTCAAAGAAGAACATCTCATTAGAATTTTTTAAAATTTGTGTGGATAAAAGTTCTTTTTTTTTTGTAGAAAAAATAGAGCGTTTAAACAATCTAAATGTAAAACTTTTCTCAGACTCTTTGTTCTCAAGAATTAAATAAAATATTGGAATAAATCCTGGTATATAATGAGAACCTTCAGGTGATCTGATTTGAACAATTATTCTTATGATAGTGCGAAATCCAAAAAGAATTAAATATACATATATATAAAAGGAAGTTAGGTTCATAAAATAGTAATAATCTGGTTTAATATAATAAGAAATTAGTAAAACTAAGAGATTCATTCCCGAAAAAAGTCCTAAAAATGGGTTTATGGCTCTATCAGCAATAATCCTAAATTCTTTTTTTGAAAGGGGGTAAAAAATTGGGACTTTTGACGCTGTAAAGAAATCCAAAGACACATGAATAGAATAACCAATGAATCCTGCAATCCATATCTCCACAAACGCACAATGTCTAAATATTGTAATAATTAAACTAACAATCCCTGTAAAAATTAATCCTATAATATAAGAGTGTGAACCTGCTTTGTGGGATAAGAAATACATCTTCCGAATTTTCTGTAAAGGTTCAAGGAATACATCAAGATCAGGAAAAACAGACATTACCCATAGCAGGATAATGGCTTCAGGGCAAACTTTTCCTAATAATATAAAACAAGCTAAAGTTCCCATCAATAAGTGCGTGAATATATCCATTTTGACTCCTATGTTATAGTATATCTATTGAATACGTGCAAAATATATAAGGTTTAATTTCAAAAACAGTATAATAGTGGAAGAATTCCTAATTTCAATCTTGCATTTATATCAATTGAATAACTTCATTGGGCTTAAATTAGCTATATGCCTAAATAGACCTTTCTTATTCGTGGTTCTTTTTCTAATTCTTCTTTTGTTCCTCTTATTTCAATTTTTCCTTCTTCAAGCACATGAATAATATCTGCAACATTCATTGCTAAAGCTATATCCTGTTCAACTATCAAAGTAGTTGTGCCTTCTTGTTTTATTTTTTCAATTGCATCAAATATACTTTTCTTAACTTTTGGAGCTAAACCTACTGAAGGCTCGTCCAACAAGAGAAGTTTAGGTTTTGACATTAAAGCACGTGCTATTGCAAGCATTTGTTGTTCGCCACCACTTAACGTTGCTGCTCGTTGTTTTCGCCTCTCTTTTAATCGAGGGAAAATCGTATAAACAAAATCTTTCAACTCCTTATATTTTTGCTTGTTTTTTAATAAATATGCTCCCATCTTAATATTATCTTCAACATTTAAAT
This sequence comes from Promethearchaeota archaeon, assembly GCA_019057775.1. The sequence goes on along the minus strand of JAHLWT010000174.1, from coordinate 62,523 downwards.
CGTAAAATAATCTACGACGGTCTGGGCATTGAGAAATTCCTTTTTTAGCGATTTTATGGGCTTTTAAGCCGTCGATTCTTTCACCTAAAAATTCTATTTTTCCTCTATCAGGCTCTTCTAAACCAGATATTAGCCTAAGAAGTGTGGATTTTCCAACTCCATTTGGACCAATAACAGCAGCTAGAGTTTTTTCCTCAACTTTTAAATTAAGTTCAGCGAGCACTTTTGCGCTCCCATAATAATGATAAATTTTCGATAATTCAAGCAAACCTTTCACCTCTTCCTATATATGGTTCAAGCATAATTCTATTATTTGCAATCTCTAATGAAGGACCATCAGCAACTTGGTCAACAGTAACTCCTCTGATATGACGGCTCTACATTTATAGACTTATATAATTATCAAATAAGAATTATAAGTTAAAGTTTATTATTTCAAAAATAGTAAAAAATAGGAGGCAATCCCATTGTCAATCATTTCACTAATATTTTTTGAAAGATATCATTCATTTACTATTATATTTTTTTTTGAAATAATGTGAGAAATATTCATAATCTTTTCCAAATTTCATTTGTATTTGCTCCTTAAATGCCTTGATATCTAGTCTATTTCTCACTTTTTCTCATCAACACCCTGAATCTGGTTGTAAATCAATAACACTATTAGGATACAAGTTAAAAGTTATGTTTTCTCGTAAAGGGATATATTTTCTTAATAAACCGTTTTCATCCGGACCATAAGGAAATATACCAACATCGTCATAAATCTCATTGTTCTTCGGATCCCAGAATAATTGAAGATAATTATGAATATATCCTTCAAAAATGGGAAAAATCGATTCTTCTGGATGATCTTCAATATATTTATCAACCATTGCTAGAGCTTCAGGAAATGTTGCATTATCTTTCACTGTTATAGTAAAAGTTTTGCCTTCTGATAAACCGCTTAAATTTAGGCTAATTTTAAAAGTAATTTGTTTAATTTGAAACCTCACCTATATATTCTCTTTCATGAGTTATTTGCTTTATCTTTATTTTTTCTTAAAATAATGAGCAAAAGTTTCATGATCTTTTCCATATGTTTTCATTATTATTCTTTTAAATTTACCAAATTCTAATCTCTCTTTCATGACTTCTGCTCATCAATCGGCATGAACCGCTATTGTTATCTCGCTATCGGGATGTAAGTTAAAATCGGGATTTTCCATGAGAGGCATAAACGCTCTATTTGGACCATATGCGTTTACAGCACAGTCATCATAGATTTTATTGTTTTCAGCATCCCAAATTAACTGTAAGTAACTCTGGATTAATCCTTTATATAAAGGAAACAACGATTTTTCACGATTTTCGTAAATTTCTTTATCAAGAAAGCCTAAAGTGTCAATAATTGTCCCATCATCTTTAATCTTAACAGTATAATCAATACCATTGGAGAGTGGGCCTTCAGGGGCGAAAATAGTTAATTTTATTGTTTTTATTTTTAAAACCACCTCAAAATATAATAAAAATAATTTTATTAAAAATATACTAAAGTCTAAATAAGTCCTTTGGTTTTAAGAAGTTTTGGTAATTCTCTTTTAAGCAGAACCGAAGATGGAATCTTCTTTACTCCATCAATTACAACACAATTACCACGGATGTTTAAACGTCTTGCTTCATCAGAGTTTATATTTTTTGTCTCATGATTGATATACTTGATATATGGAGTTAAAACCATAAAAATTCGATTCATGAATTTATCCCATTCACAAGCACACGCATCTAGAGGAACATAAATATCTACGTTCAACTTTCCATTATCTTCTTTACTCATTTTAAAAAAATTCTCACTATTTATTTAATTTCCTTCATTAGTAGTTTGATTTTTTTCACAATGGGGTTTAATCCCACAATTAATTCCCTTTTTTAAGCGTTTGGGATTCTCTGGGCTACAAGATCTTTCTTGGGAGCAATGAGCATCACCATTAGCACTACAAGAATGTCCTAAATAATCAGGTGATTCACGAATTTCATTCATGATTCTTTCGATTTCTCTGTTCATTTCTTCTTCTGTCATTGTTTCATAATACCATTTGTGTAATTATTATATAGCATATTTACAATATAATTTTTGCGGAGTTAACTAATCATGGTTACTCGACAATTGTCGGTTCAACTTCGTCTGATTTCCAAAAACCATGTTTTTTAAGGTATCGTCCTAAATATACGATTGATAACATGATTGGAACTTCCCAGAAAAGACCCATCGTAGTACCTAAAGCTGCTATAGACCCTATTCCAAACATTGCAACAGCAGTTGCTATAGCGATTTCAAAATGACTTGAGGAACCGATGATTACCGTAATTACTGCCTCTTCATACTTCAGTTTAAATAATTTTGTAATTAGAATATTATATCCAACTACAATTACAAATCCTAGTAGAATTGGAATAGAAATTAATAATAACAAATCGGGGTTATTTATAAGAACATCTCCGCTTAAAGAAAAAAGAACCACTAATGTTGTTAAAAGTGCAATAATAGAAATTTTTCCAACAATTGGGCGATATGTATTATTGAACCAATCTTCTCCTTTAGAAGCTACAATCAACCTTTTACTAAATATCCCTAATAACAAGGGGACTCCAATAAAAATCAATACCGATATCAACAAAAGAATCCAATCAATTGGTATATTCTGGATGCCAGTTAATAATGTAACTAAAGGAGCATAACCGATTATAATAGTTATTGTATTTAGACTAGTATTAATTACGTTTTGCTCTTGATTTCCTTTCGCCATCCAACCCCAGACTAGAACCATAGCAGTACAAGGGCTGGAACTTAGAAGGATAATCGCAATTATTAATTGTTCATAACCTTGTAAAAATATCCTTGCCATAAGTAAACCAACAAACGGTGCAACAAGCCAATTTGATACAATTGTTAAAATAATTGGTTTAGGATTTTTCCCCAATTTTTTCAACTCTGAAGCTTGTAAGTTTAGCATTGCAGGGTACATCATTAAAAATAGGCAAATACCAATAGGTATTGAGATCCCCCCGATCTGTAAAGAATTAATAGCTTCACCTATTTTTGGAATAACTTGTGAAAGAAAAATACCAATTCCAATACAGAGTGCAACCCACACGGTAAGATATCTTTCGAAAAAACTAACTGTTCTACCTTCTTCTTCACTCATTTAACATCAAGATGTGTAAATAATTTTAATAAAAGTTAGTTACGCTAATAAATAGACAAATTTAAATTTATCTATATGATATATACTAATTAACATAGTGTTGTGATTTAGAATGATCAATGGTGGAAATAAAGAGGATATCAAAGCGTTAATTGAGTGCATTGGATTAAACATAGATGTTAATGAATATATTAAAAACTTAGAAAAAAATAGAGATGAGATTTTATCTAAAGAAGATTTTAAAGAAAAAGTCATTTATCATAAAGCCCTTGGTCATGAGACAAGATATTTAATTTATAACTTAATTCAAAAGAAAGAAATGTGTATCTGTGAATTGTCTACCATTTTAACATCAACTCAACCAACCATTTCTCATCACGTTAAGATATTAGAACAGGCGGGATTGATAGCTGGAGTAAAGAGTGGAAAATTTATCCATTACCAAGTGATAAAAAAGTTTGAATAAAATGGAAAAAGTTCTGAATTAATAATCTATAAGCTTTCTATCCCTTCATTATATTTTTCTATACTTTATTGACATCGAAATTGAGTTGCAAAGTAACTTTACTATCATTGTCTTCCTCATGAAAGTACGATTTTTTCTTGTTTTGAAGGCCATTCTCAATTTCAGCTTTTAATAATTTTCTGGGTAGGTGAAAACCCACAAGGTTTAACAAATAGGTATATAAACTTGGAGATTATAACTGAAGTGTCTATGGGAATTTTACTGGATATAATTAATCATATAGAAATATATTCGCATGATTTTGAGGATTTTATTTCAGATTAATATTATTCTATGGTTTTAGGTAAAATTTAAATTTAATAGCGAAGAACTAACTTTGTAATCAAAGAAATATTACCAACGAGACATAATTAACCTTTTATTATGATTATTTTAAAAAAAAAAAAAATTGCCTTGTTATGTTCCCTTATTATTTTCACCTTAATCATATTAGCTACAAATAATAGTGTAAATGATACGATTGAAATAGATGATATAGAGTATAGGAATTTAAGAGGCTCAAAATCATCCAATCCAATTCATATAGATGGTAATCAAGGGTGGGTTGCCTTTAAAAATGATGGTAACTGTACGGGTTTTGGGAATTATACCGATCCATATGTGATAGAAGATTTAGATATAGATGTTGTTGATCAATATGAAACTGGAATATCAATTGAAAACACGAATGTTTTTTTTATTATTAAAAATTGTACGATATATCATTCAGGGAGCTATTGGCCTGATTGTTTAGGAATAGAATTGTTTAATGTTTCCAATGGATTGATCTTTAATAACAGCTTAAACTCATTTGGCTGGCATATATTTGTGGAAAATTCCCGTTTTAACAATATTTCAGAAAATGAAATGACTATCGGCCCTAATACTGGAATTACCCTTAAAAGTAGTCATAATAATACAGTTTTCAAGAATGTTATAACTGTTTTATCAGAGGGTATTCTTTTATGGGGAGGGAATAATAACACCATTATAGGGAATGAAATATCCGAAGTGGCAGGGATAACTATTCAAGGTCATGGGAATTCAATAATTCTCAATAAAATTTTACCACCAGGACCATATTCAATCAATATATTCACCGGCTACAAGTTCAATAGAGTTTTTTGCAATTATATTGGTTTTGTTGCTCGTGACGATGGAACTAACAATAATTGGGATGATAGTTTTGCAGGAAATTATTGGGTTGGTTTTTCAGGTAGTGATATTAATCCAAAAGATGGAATTTATGATTCAAAATATACAATTCCAGGCAGTGCAAACTCTAATGATACGAAACCACTCGTTTATTCTCCAAATTTAGATAGTGATGGAGACGGTTTACAAAATTTTGAAGAATATACATTAGGTAAAGATGGTTATCGAACAAATGTTACGACTCCAGATTCAGAATATGATAATATAACAGATTATTGGGAATGGGTAAATGGAACAAATCCTTGGAATAATGATACGGATTATGATCTAATAAGTGATTATTACGAAATTGAAGGGATATTAGGTTATATTACCAATGCTACAAATTCCGATACAGATTATGATAATCTTCGGGACGATCATGAATATGGTAATAACACTAATCCAATTGATTCAGACACGGATAATGATCTATTACTTGATGGGGATGAAATCAAGGGAACATGGGGTTATCTCACTAATGCATCAAATCCCGATACAGACTATGATGGGCTTAGGGATGATTTCGAATATGGAAACTTTACTAATCCTCTTGAACCTGATACAGATTTTGATACTATATGGGACATCAACGAGATATTAGGATTTTCTGGGTTCGTTACTAATGCTTCTAATCCGGATACTGACTATGATGGGCTTAGGGATGATTTCGAATATGGTAATAACACTAATCCCCTTGAACCTGATACAGATTTCGATACTATTTGGGATACAGACGAGATTTTAGGTACTCTTGGGTTTATCACTAATGCATCAAATCCCGATACGGATTATGATGGTCTCCGAGATGATTTCGAATATGGAAACTTTACTAATCCGCTTGAACCTGATACAGATTTTGATACTATATGGGACATCAACGAGATATTAGGAATTTCTGGCTTTGTTACTAATGCTTCTAATCCGGATACTGATTATGATGGGCTTAGGGATGATTTCGAATATGGTAATAACACTAATCCCCTTGAACCTGATACAGATGGAGATACATTATTAGATGGAGATGAGATATTAGGAACTTTAGGATATATTACGAATGCAACTAACCCAGATACGGATTACGATAACTTAAGAGACAATTACGAATATAATTATAATACGAATCCTCTTGATCCCGATACTGATAATGATTCATTATTAGATGGAGATGAAATTTCCGGAGTGTTAGGTTATATTACGAATGCCACAATAGCTGATACCGATAGCGATGGTCTTAAAGATGGAGATGAGTATAATCATAATACAAATCCCCTCGATCCGGATAGTGATAACGATAATGTATTAGATGGTGAAGAACTTACGTTTGGTCTAGATGGCTATATCACTAATGCAACAAATTCTGATACTGATAGCGATTCGTATGATGATGGTGTTGAATTTAATTTAGGAACTAATCCGAATGACGCGCTTTGGTATCCAATGCCAAATTTGAATGTTTTAAATTTTACAGTAAGTGATGTTTTTGAAGGTCAACCTTTCGTTTTAGATTTTACAATCATAAACGATGGAATATGGGACGCTAATGGTATTATTGTAATTATACGATGTGAAGCATTGGACTTAACTCTATACAACAACACTATTGAGCCATTTAATCTAAATGTTGACCAAGTAAAACATATTGTTTACGATTGTTCTGAAATTACTATTCCAGGAGTTTATGCTTTGACGATATCTATTGATCCGGATAGTTTAATTAACGAAACTTATAGTTCTAAAGACGGTTCATATAGAGTATTTTGGTCTGATGATAATAATGAACAGATTCAGATGCAAATTATTGCTGTTGAAGGAGGAGGGACAGATGGCTTCAGTTTTGAACTATTAATTTTGATAATTATTGGAATAATAGCTGGAACTGTTAGTATTATTGGAAGTATTGTAATTAAAAGGCGATATAACCAAAGAAGGGATATAAAAGCAAATGAGTTGAAGGCAAAGTATGATATAGAGGAATTTGAACAAAAACTCCATGTATTTATCAGAAGCAGGTTGAAAGACAATTATAAAGATGACTGGTGGGAAAAAGGAATTCCACCATTCATTAGAAGCACTATTGAACCCAATGTGAAAACCAAATTACTTAAAAATCGAAAATTGTCTTTAGATGGTGTTGATTTTCTTGAATTTAGTCATTATTTTTCAGTTATTTCAGAAAAGAATAACTGGGATAATATCTTCTCAAATACATTCTCATTAATCCAAAATATTGAAGAGCCGTTTGAAAACCTAAAAGTGTTTAAAAATAAGCTATATCAAAAAAAAGTAAATATGAGAGAATACGCCAAATATCCTGCCTATATTTTTGCAATTACAAAATATTTCAAAAAGGAAATCAATATATTTTTGAGTTACTCGACATTAGATACAAAGCATTTTAACATCTCAGAAATCTCTAAAAGTTTGGAGAATAATCCAGAAATTAATAAAATTTTTTACTGGGAAGTAGATAGTGGGGAAGACATAGTTGATTACATGGAAAGGACGTTAAATTTAAGTAACATATTTATCCTTTTTTGCACAGAAAATTCAATAAAATCCCATTCTGTAGAAGACGAGTGGAAAGCAGCATTTCAGTTGAGAAAGAAAGGTTTAAAGAAAATCATCCCCGTCTATGAAGAGGACAGCTTCATTCCTACACTGTTGACTCCTCTGTTAAATGTTAAATTTGATAAGAACAATTTTGAGGATTTCATCCAAAATCTTTACAATGAAATTTTAAGAAGTTAAACTTTTTATAAATAATATATATAACACATAAATCTAAAGTTTGAATAAAATGGAAAAAGTTCTGAATTAATAATCTATAAGCTTTCTATCCCTTCCTTATATTTGCTAAAACCGTTTATAAGTATTCTTTAAATAATCCATAAATATTAAGTTTAAAACGAATCTTATTTTCATTATTTTTATATACAAATTGTAATGAGAAATATGCCTATACCAGTACCTGATGATGAAGCGTCAATGAATGAGTGTAGAATGGATATTAGACTTATCTAATATGCCTATATAATTTTGTGGGCCATGCCCCTCATTCAAACCCAATCAGCTCAATGAGTTTGAACCTCATGCTCTGTTTTGTTCAAGAGGTCAATCACAGAAACCTCGAGATCAAATAGAAAATAAGGGATGCAGCTGTTTCGGTTGTGGACTATTCCCAAAATATGAATTAGAGAAAGGATATTTCTGTATGCCTTGGGAACAAAAGTAATTATAATTTTTTTTTTTTTTTTATTCACCTTCTAAATATAATAATTTGTCTTAGTCTTCAGATTAATAAATTAAGTGCTTTTCCTAAAATACCATAATATAAACTTTATTAATTTAGTCGGAGATCTCATTGTCGCTAAATTTTAGTACCGCTAAATATATATTTGTCAATTGTCATGTAAATAATGTTCATAAACAACATCCAAGATTTAAGGAAAATTTACTATGAAAGATTTAAACGATGTTCCAGAATTTTCGAAGTATTTTCAAGTAATTAAACCTTCAGAAATTAACATAAATAAAGAGGATATTTTCTATCGGGATAAATATAATGAGGTTATAAATTATCTTAAGATGATATTATCAAATCATGAAGATACTTTATTCGAAAAGTATTTAAAGCCAAGTGGAGCAATTTTGGTTAATATTAATCCCGGTACAGATGTTATAGAATATATCAAACTCATCACCAAAAATTACTATTTAGATTTAATTGAATTAAACGATAAAGAGATTTTTAAAACACCTGATGATTTCGTTAAGAGTTTCCCATCAATAATAAAAGGTTTTAGAAGAATTAAAGAAAGTGATAATAGCGGTGATGATGTCGAAAGCTCTTCTGACATAACGAGTCAAAAAAGAATATTGTTAATTGACCAAAGACCAGATTATAAGCAGAAATTTGAAATCAATAATTTATTAGAGGAATATGTTTCCATCCAACAAGTTAACAATACACATATTAAATTTATTGATTTAAATTTAGTACTAGTATGGATAACCCACGACCTTGAAGATGTGAAGGCTATTTCACACAAAATTTATAACGAATTTGATCTTTTTATTAAGATTCCGATTCTTGATAAAATCGAACGTGAAACTATATTAAGAGATTTTTTGGAGAGGGATCCAAAAATTGTATTTGATATTAACATGATTACTAATTATACTAAAAAATGGGAAGTAAAAGATATAAAGCAACTATTAAAAGTTGGGATTTTTAAGCATTTTATAAACTCGGAATTGAACGAAACAAGTAATGAAATTACAGATATTCTGATAAATTTGATTCTATCTGGAGAATATATTCCAAATATTAGTACATCTCATTCTCAACCACTATCTGAATCAGAGATAAATGATAATATTTCACATGAAAAGCAGATAGACTCAATTCAGATCTCTGATAAAATTGAAAAGATAAAGGATATTGGCGGTTTTGTTGATGATATTCGAGAATCCCGAATCTCTGATTTTATGTTAAATCAGTTGTATGAAAATGCCGCAAGTATGAATTATAATGAGCTCTTACTTATTATTGATAAATTGAATAAGAAGGAACCATTAGAAGAAAACGACAGGAAAGTTCTCGCAAAATATCCGTTTGTATTAAACGATACTCCGGCTTTAGCACAAATTAATTTAGAAAAGGCGAAGAAAAGAGTAGATCTTATTAAACAAGCATTTGGTAAATAATTAAACTAGGAGATGGTGAAATTTGTCTTCCAGAACACGCTCAAATATTAATAAAAATGAAAAAGATTCATTGGAGAATGGAAGAGTGTATATCAGGAAAGTCATTTTAGAAAATTTTTTATCATTCCAGAAAGACGAGGTTGATTTTGGGAAGGCTAAATTTGTAATAATAGTTGGCCCTAATTGGAGTGGAAAAACTTCGATTTTTCAAGCGATTAAATTTGTATTAGGAAGCAACGCTAGAGATGATCGTTATAAAAAATGGTCTGATTTCATAAGAAATGACCAAAATCATGCTATGGTTGAAATTCACATACAAAATGGAGCAGAAATAATAAAAATAAGAAGACATGTTATTAGAGGTCAATCTCCTTATTATAATATACAAAGAATTGGTGATAAAGATTTTAAAAAATCTCAAGTACATGAAATTCAAAGGTTAATAGCAGATCTAAATATTAATCCTGATAATCAATTTGCTTTTGTAAGCCAAGGAAAAATTGATGCTATTAAAAATTTGAAGCCATCTGAGTTATGTTCTTTTTTAGAAGAGGGAATTGGGTTGAAAGACTTGAGGGAAGAAATACTACAACAAAAGAATAGTGTTGAAACTCTAAATAATGATCTCCAATCATTAAAAACTAGGAAAAACACTATGAATATTAGCTTAAACCTCTTAAATCCTAAATTAGAACGCCTTAAAAGAAAGAATGAGCTTCTAAAAATTAAGAAGAAATTTACTGATGAATTATTATGGGCAAATAGAGATAAATTGGATAAAGAGATTAGAAATATTGAAGAGATCCTTAAACATCTTAAGAATAATGCTAAAAGGATTAAAAAAAAGAAAGAATTCTTTGATGCGAATATTCTCGTTTTAATAGACAAAATTTCAAAAAAAAATAGAACCATTAACAAACTATCAGAAAAAATTGGTGAACTCAATTATAAAAAAAAGGACTTAATCACAAAAATTCAGGGTTGGCAAAATGACAAAATAGTTGCAAAACAAGAGATAGATGTCTTATCTGTGAAAATTGAAGAAATTGAAAAAAAAATCAATAATTATCGGAAACAACAGGAGACTTTAGATAATGAATTGAAAGGAATTAAGCAGGAGAGTAAAAAGGTTGAAATCAGTATTGATAAATTAATAAAAGAACAACACCAATTAATAAAAAAGATCAAACAGAATAGTCTTATTTTAGAGGAGTACAATAAACTAATTTCAGAAAAGAAGAGAAAACAGGCATTAATTCAAGAAAATGAAAAAACAATTCAGGATATGAACAGCGAGATTAATCAACTTTTTCAAAGCTTTAAAGATATAGATCATAAGTTAGAAAAAAACAAATGGTTTTTAGAAAATCCATCAAAAAATCTGTTAAAAGAACTTGATAGAAATCTCAGTGAATTATCTTTAAAGTTATATGATAAAGATTTAGAAAAACAGAAATTAGAAATTGAAAAATCAAAGAAATTGCATAAATTAAAAGTCTTACAAGCTTCATTGAGAGAACGTCGTGTAATTCTTCCCTCAAATATTACCATTCTTAAGGAAGAAATTAATAAAAGAGGTTTAAAAGTAAAAGGACCTCTCATTGATTATTTAAAGTATGATGATAAACTTAGCTACGCTATAGAATCAGTCCTGGGTGAGAAATTACTTTATAGTTTTGTAGCAAACGATTGGGATACTCTAAACTTATTAAAAAGGCTTAAAGAAAAATTTAGAGCATATTGTAACATATATCTTCCAAAGAAACTGAACATTAGACCAATGGTTAAACTATCTGCTAACGGGGTATTAGGATATTTAGCAGAATTAATCAAAATTATTGATGACGATATTGCAATTAAGAAAGTAATTTATTCAATAGTAAAAAATTGTCTGGTTGTTAAAGATTACCGTTCAGGAAGGGAACTATATGACTCAACGGATTTCAAGGGAAAATGTGTCACATTAAAAGGAGAGCAAATAGTTTCTTATAGATATGTATTTGAAACACCATATTTGAAAAGAATGAAAGGTTTGTTAAGTGCTGGCACACAAAAAGAACAATCAAGAGTATTAGAGTTTGATATAAATTCTTTAAATGAAAGAATTTTAGAGTTAAAAGTAGAACAGTCTAACCTCGATAATCTACAGAAAGATTATTTTAAAAGAAAAGAGTCTTTTAGCGATCTTCTTTATAATTTTAATCAAAGACAAAGGATAACAGCTAAGAAAAATCAATTATATGACAAAATGCATGATATAGAAAATAATAATACGCTTATTAAGACTGAAGTAAAATCTATAGAACAGCAAATTAAAAATTTGAAAACACAAACTGATCCTGAATTTTTCAAGTGGAATGACAGAATCATAGAAATTCCTAAGGAATTAGTATCTCTCAATGAAGAAAAGAAGAAGTGGGATTTGAAGTCAAATGAGAGCACAGATTTTTTAAAAGAAGTGACCGAAAAAATAAATACGTATACATTAGACCAAAATACTTGGAAACAAGAGTATGATACAAAGAAAAAGGCATTTCATAAAGCAGATAGTACAGCTTTTGACATTTATAGACAATTAGAGAATGTTGAGGACGAGCAAGGAGTAGTAAAAAAGCAAGTTGTAGTTTTAAATGAGACTATTACCAAATTCCAAGGTGAAAAACAGGAATTAGAGAGAGAGAATATTCAAATTACATTGAATCTAGAACAAGAAAACATTAAAATAAATTCATATAACCAAGATCTTACACAAAAGAAAATTGATTTAAAGAGGATCAATACAGAGATTGGCCCGTTAATAACAAAACATGAATTTCCACTACGTCCTATTCAAGTAATTCAAACCGATATTTTTGAATTAGATAAAAAATTACTCCAATATTTAGACGTTGATGATTCACTTCTAATTGAAAGAGATCAGATCTTAGCATCATTAAAAAAAATTACTACAAATCAAAATGATTTGGAGAAAGATATAAATGCAGCTGCAATAACGGAAAAAAAAATGGAAGCTACTTACTATCAAAAATTTAGCGCTGTACTTAAAAACCTTCAAACTAATGTTAATCAAAAATTCAAAGATTCTCAAGTTAAATCATATTGTTCTCTTAATTTAACGGGAAATTTTAAAGAGCTGGGAGTTAATATCAAAGCGGCTACCTCAAAAGAACAATTGAAATCCTTTACAGCCCTCAGCGGAGGTCAAGTTTCTTTAATCTCAATCTGTTTAATTTTATCTCTTCAAGAAATTAATCCATCTCCCTTGTGTATGTTTGACGAGGCAGGAATGTTCCTTGATGAAAAGAATTCCGAAGTGGCATATCAGTTAATTAAATCGACACTTGAGAAAAATCCAATACAATTGTTCATGTTTTTACCTAAATCTTCAAATTCGTTATTTTTACTTGCAGAAAAATTAATAGGTGTTGCTAGAGTTGGAAAAAATGAAATTTCTTCAATTTTTAAGCCAAAAATAATTAAAAAAAATAAGATATAGATAGAAAATGGAGCACTTAGATTATTCAACGGAAATTACTAAAAAGATTGAAAGTATTAAAAACAAGGTATACTCAGGAGAAATTTCTTTATTAGATGTAGAATTAGCATTTATCTTTACAGAATTAAAGGATACTCTCAATATCCATAACCTTAGTAAATATTCTATTACTTATGAGAAAATTTTCCAACTTCTTAATCAGAAATTCGAAGAACTAAAACTCTTACTCAGTAGTTTGGATAATGATAAAGTCTTTTTGAATTATTTAAATTCTAAACCAGAAGATTCAGAAATTTACCAACTTTTTGAAGAGTGTTGGAGAGAGCCTTTTACTATTAACACACTTTCATTGGACTTTCTTGAATCTTCTAAAGAAAAATTGGACAAGAGGAAAGGAGAAACTTATATAATAGAGCATGTAGATAAAATAGATTTTAAAGATAATTTCTTACTAGAAATTCCAACTCATAAATTTACAGAAAAGATGATGCTATTTTTTAATTCTATAAAAGATAAACTTCCATGTTCTTATGATGAAATTTTTATTGAAGAGAAGTCTCAAGTAAAACTTTTTAAAAATTTTGTGTATCTTTTACACCTTCTTCAACTAGGTAAAGTGCAATATCAAAAGGAAACAGGATTTTTGTATTTATAATGTGAGGAGAAAAATATGAATGAATTGACAGTTTTAATGAATTTGTTAAGTAAAAAGATAAATTTATATCAGATAGGGGCCACTGAAAAAGATATACTTGATGCTCTAAATGTAAAAGACAAGAATAAATCAATTTATTTCCAAAACCTAATTAAACATCTATCCAATTATTTAGAACCATTAGGGCTTCAAATTAGATTTAATCCATTGAATTCTCATTGGTATCTTTCGTTTAATTTTAATTCTTCAGATATAATTTCAGCAAATATATTCGATGGGAAACCTAGATTAGCAGCATCAATGTTTTGTACTTTAATTTGTTGCATTAATAATTCTGGAGTAGGAAATATCCAAAAAATAAAGGAATTGAGAAAAAAAAAAGGAATATTACAAGATTTAAAAGAATTGGAAAAAATGGGATTTTTGAATGTTGATTCGAGTTTAAATCAAGTGCACTTAACTCCATTAATAGGTTATCTACTTGATTTAGAAAAATTGTTTATGAAAATTGCGTTAAAAGTTAAAAAAAAATTAATTCATTAAATTTGCTTTAAGCTATAATATACAATATTATCAATTTCTTCCTTCAAAAGGTCATCTCTCCTTTAATCGTTGTATGAATTTCGAAAAAATATCGAATAATTGGCTATATAGAATAAATTTATAGAAATTTTAAAAAGGCAATATATGAAAAATATATTTTTAAAAAGATTAATTTTTTGTAGTAATTTCTAAAAGCATTTCCGCAACTCGGTTATTATACATCTCTATATCCTCAAAACCTTCAATAGTTTCACCACAAGTAATATAGAAGTCAACCATCTCAATCTTTCTCTTGCTAAAAAAATCAGTAATTTTCTTTTTCATTTCTTCCAGATTTTTCTCTATATCTCCTTCAATTAAATCGACCTTATTTATACATACAAAAATCTTATCTGGGAAAAATCGTACATCGTTAAAAAATTCGAACTGAGAATCTAAATCTCTATCGCATGAAAAGATGGCAACTATTTGCGTAGCAATACGGGATATTGTTATTATGCCCATTTTCACGACGGCACGCGCTCTATCTCCACCAGGTGCGAAGATCGTGTGAGCTTTGTTGCTAGCATCTTCTCTAAAAACAATTCGGTTAGGATGGATTGTCTTAGTTTCTTTTTCATTAAGAACATCCTCCTTTTCCCCTCCTGGGACAGTAGCCTCTCCCGAAAAGTCAGCTTTTACAACTGAACACTTTTTACCACCTTTGACTTTCTCAATATCTCCTTTTTTCAAATACCTGACGAAGAGGCGAAGGAGGCTAGTTTTTCCAACACTAATATCACCCAAAAGGCCAATATTAACCATTTTTCTATGTCTCCCCCTCTAATAATTTATTAAGTAATAATTCATAATCAGGAATTAAAAATTGTTCGAGGAAAGCATTATTATGAGCATTAATAAGCGCTATTAAAACTTCCTTTACGTTTTTCGCGTTTTTTGAATACTTTATTAAATTCTCTGAAGTCGGATCATCTTCAAAATCTCTTACTTTCTCCTCAAATCCAAGCTTTGAAAGATCAGGTAATGAATTAAAAAATCCAAAAGCAGAATATCCCTGGTATTGGTAAAATATGAAGAATCGGGTTTTAATATTTTTAATAACTTGAGATAAATATGCTGAGGGATAAATCTCTCCTAATGTAAGATCCTCGTCTTGTTTAATAACAAAGTAAGGAGAAATTGGAGATACTTGAGAGCCATACATTTCCTTTGGAGGTACAGAAATAAAAGGTAATTTTTCTGAAACTATCGCCCAGAGATCCTCTCTTTTTTTTTCCAATAAGATATCTTTAATTTCATCGTACGCAAAATAAAAATCTGCCTGAAGAGATAAAAGTGAGCTTAAATACACAGATAATGATGCAAAAGTAGCCTCTAAGACAGGTCGTCTACCACCATTAGATTCAGAAGGTTTTACAGCACCCTTCCAAGCTCTTAATCCAGAATAAGCAAAGGATTTTACATCAAAAAAAGCTCCTGAAAGAAATAAGAAAGAGGGTGCGTCTGCTTTTTCACCTGTTAAAAATTCTAATGATTTTTTAATTAATACACTCTCAAGTTTAGTATCATGAAATTTAGAATGCACAATCGGCATTTGCAAAATCGATTTTTTCAGCCATTTCTTCTTTTTAGCCATGATTAATTCGCTCCTTTAGATAATTTCGTTAAAGTTAATAAGAATTTCTTGAATAATTAATTTTTGCTAATTTAGTTTAATTAAACAATATATTATCTCAATATAATTTTTTGTATATGATGACGATAACTTTAATTAATGAATTTCAAGTTATTCCAAATCTGGAATCGAAGTATCATAGCTTGATTATAAAGTATTTTTATTAGTCTGAAGAAATTTCTTCAGCCAAGAGTTCTCTGATTTTCGATGTAATTATATCATAATCATCTATAGAAGTTAAATTAGTAATATGTATAAGTTCGATTAAATCAGTTTCCTTATAGTAATCATACTTTAAACTCATTTCTGGATTTTTTTCCTTGATTTTAATTAGTGCCCCCCTAATAAAAAGACGTAAAAAATCTTCAGAAGTCTCTTTTATCGATCTTTGAACAGGGTCAAGGAATTTTATCTCTACTCTATTGAGATCGAAAAAATTCAAGACACATAATAGATTTTCTTCAATTTCTTTATTTTTAGAGAATATCTTTCTTTTAATATTTGTTCCTTCAACTTTCTCTTTAGGAATATCTTCAACAAAATAGTTTTCTTCAATGGATGCATCATCTCTTTTAACTAGCGATTTTGAGTAAAATTCATCGGCACTCTGAAATGATTTATTTGTTATAAGAGTATTTAAGAAATTTACAATATCTCGTAATTCATTTATCTCCACTTGTAATTCTTCGAGTTGTTCTTTTTTTTTGTAGTAGAGGTTTTGAATTTTACTTAGTATATGTGATAATCTCTCTATTTCATTTCCATTATCTTCAAGATCCATTGAATTCATATATAATTTATAAGAACTTAAATTTATTTAAAAATTAGTGCTATAGATTAATTAAGTAATTTTTTTTAAGGAGAATGAAAATGCAGTCGATGCTTATTACACCAAATCCTTCGGATCCAGAAGTACAGAGTTTGGCTAAAGAATTTGAAAATCGTAAATATAACGTCCAATACTTTATTCCCTCAACAATGAAAGTAAACATTTCTTTCAATACTAAGTTTAAAAATATATTTGAAAAACTTGAACCAAAAGCAGCTTTGGTAAGAGGATTTGGAGCAGCTGAAACCCAAAAAATCTTTTTTCGCCTTGATATTTTAAGAGCAATTGAAGAATGTGGTGTAAAATTAATTAATTCGAGAGAGTCTTTAGAGATTGCAAGTGATAAGTTTCTGACATCTGTATTTTTAGATAATGCTAAGATTCCAACACCCAAAACTATAATCTGCGAAGATCCTAATAGAGCATTAGAAGCCTATGAAGAATTGGGGAATGATTGTGTTATTAAACCTCTATTTGGTTCAAAAGGAGTTGGTATTACAAGATTAAATGACAAAGGCTTTGCAGAAAATGTGATATATTCTCTTAGTAAACTGAATCAGGTTTTTTATTTACAAGAATTTATAGAACATAATAATCGGGATATAAGGATTTTAGTACTTGGTGATAAAGCTATCGCTGGGATGTATAGGATAGGTGATCATTGGAAAACAAATATCAATTTTGGTGCTAAACCCGAACCAATAAAAATCACTGATGAGCTTGAAAAATTAGCAGTAAAAGCTGCTAGAATAACAAGAACTGAGATTGCTGGTGTTGACATCGTTGAGAGTAAAGATGGTCTTCTTGTTTTGGAAGTAAATTCTATTCCAGGATTTACTGCTCTCCAAAAAGTTTCAAAATTAAATATAGCTGGAGAAATTGTTAACTATTTTTTAGAAAATGCAACATCTTAATTTTTCAAACAAAAAAAAAATTAAAAAATATTAAGGTCACACATTAATCATTATAGATCTTCAATAAGACCAATCAAAAATGCGATAACTAATAATATTCCAGCTAAAATATCAACAAATACTACTAACAGTATCGCAAAGATAAAAAGAACCAACCAATGAAATGGAATTGGATCGTTTGGCCTTAATCCAACTAACAAAGTTAGTACTACAACTACTAATCCAATGATAAAATTAACAACAATATGAAGACCTACATCAATTGGTAAAAGTTGGTATTGATTTCCAATATCCGGAATAAGTCTTATAATTAAGTATGCTAAGCCTACTAAAGCACCAACAATAGTTAAAAATTTCATCAATGCTTGATTTTTGTATTTTTTTGCCATCTTTTTAATTCTCCTTAGAAATAATAATTTTAATTAGATTTTAAATTATAAAGAAGCTTTTAATTTTTTCTATAAGAAATCATAAAATCTGAATTTTAGAGAGAATCAACTGTAATAAAACTTTATTTAGCATTTAATTCAAAGTATTAAATATGACTATAAAAAAAAACAAGCCTTATAAGAAACCAATTGTACACACATATTCAATCGTAGCTCGTGATCCTAAAACTGGAGAAATGGGAGTTGGAGTCCAAAGTCATTGGTTTTCGGTAGGGAGCATTGTTTCATGGGGAGAATCTGGTGTTGGTGTAGTTGCAACTCAAGCTCTTGTCAATAAATCGTATGGATTAAGAGGACTTGAATTTCTAAAGCAAGGCAAATCACCTCAAGAAGCATTAGATATTTTACTTTCAGAGGATGATGGAAAAGAAGTACGTCAAGTTTCTATTCTTGATGTTAATGGGAGAGTGGCTACTCATACGGGAATAAAATGTATTAAACAAGCGGGCCATATCGTTGGAGATCAATTTTCTGTACAAGCAAATATGATGCTATCTGAAGAAGTGTGGGGCACGATGGCAAGTGCTTATAAAGAGCATGAAAATCTACCGTTACCAGAGCGTATAGTTAAAACATTAGAAGCAGCAGAAAAAGTAGGAGGAGATATTAGAGGAAAACAATCTGCAGTTCTGTTGATAGTAGCAGGTAAACAGATAGAAAATAAATGGGATGATCCTCTTATTGAGTTAAGAATAGAAGATCATCAAGATCCATTAAAAGAATTAGACAGATTGCTTAAAGTATTTCGTGCATATGAACATATGAATAATGGTGATCTTGCAATAGAAAAAGGGGATACTATTAAAGCACTTGAAGAATATGAGATTTCACAAAAAATGTTTCCAGAAAATCTTGAAATGAAGTACTGGACGGCAATTTCATTGGCAAATAATAATAAATTGGAGGAAGCTTTAGTTTTATTTGCAAATGTCTTCAGGAAAGATAATAATTGGCGTATACTAACGGAAAGACTTCCTGATTCAGAAATATTAAATTTATCAAAAGAGGAATTAGATAGAGTATTATCTTTGACGTAAAAAACCGTAAAATCGAAATTTTCAAAAAGATAATACCGTGATATTTTTTTGTTTTAAGAATAAACATAAACAAAAGGGAGATGTGATCGATGAAAAAATAACACGGTATAAAAACGGGATTACCCTTGCTAGAGATTTATCTCAAAGGAGATATGCCGATCAAGAATATTATGATAATCTTATTTCAAGGTTTGAAAAATTTTTAAAGTTTTATAAAGATCTACAGATTTGGAAAGGTCTTTCAGATAGATAAGCTGAAAATTGTGATTTTAAACTTAAAAAAATCTCAGAATTGGATGCTCTGCTCAATTTAACTGAAGTAAATCAAACCCGAATTCGTTTTTCAAGATACAATATAATTTGTGCATAGGTAAGCCAATTACATTCGATGAGGAGCCACAAATTCTATGTATGAATAAGCTTGCTTTATCTCTTATTGAATAAGCTCCTGCTCGTCCATCCCATTCCTTAGTTTTAATATATTTCCAGATTTCCTCATTAGAAAGCTTAAGGAATTCTACAGTTGTTATATCTGAATCGATAAATACTTTGGGATCATTTGTCTGACAAATTGCAATTCCGGTAATGAGGTTATGTACATTTCCAGATAATTTTTTGAGGATTTCAAATGCCTCATTTTCATCATTAGCTTTACCAATAATTTCCCCATTGAACTCGATGATTGTATCTGCTGCAATAATGATCGCATCCTCATTCTTTTTTAACTGAATTTCTTTAGCGTGTAAGGCTTTTGCTTTAGCCAATTCTTTTACTAACTTAAGAGGGTTTGTGATATTCATTTTATATTTTTCTTCATTAATATCAGTAATAAGTGTCCCAAAAGGAATCCCAAGACGTTTGAATAATTCTCTACGGTCAAATGATTTCGAAGCTAATATAATTTTTGTCAAAATCGATATTCCTGGGTATTGTGTTGAGATTTATATGTTGAGAATTTGATTATTAAATAGATTTTTTCTTAAATTTAACAATTATAAATTAATAAAAAGTATATACTTATTTAATGATTACAACCAAATAAAGAATAGATAATAATTAATTGGTCAAAAATTATATGGATTACTTTTACTTCTGGTTCATATTACTTCTATTATCCTTTTTTTTGTTGACTTTTTTTTACGTGCGTTTTTCTTATAAACCTGATACTCTAAACAATTATCTTGGAATCAGTTCATTGATATTTATTTTCTTTCATATTTCCTTTTTGTTATTAATAATGAATCAGGATGAAGAATTACGTTTGTTTTTTGTTCCATTATGGCTTTTAGTATTGGGTTCACCATTAGTTATTGTTGGATTACTAGTTTTATCTTCAACGGGATTATCTCGCTCGGTTAAAGAAAATACTAAGCAAAAGATTTCTAAATTTGTAAATAAATTGGAAAATAAGGTTGAAAAATGGAGTAAGTCCAAAAAGGATGTTCTTCGAAAATTAAACCATGTTATACTTTTTATTTTTCTTCTAATTGCGTGGAGTATTGGATTATCTCTAGTATTATATTTCGCTGGGTCTTCAGCAGGAATGATTCCTGAGGAGAATAATATGTTTTTAATCTATATTAACCTATTAAATGAGCCGAATTCTATAAGCGAAGTTCTTTTTTCATTTGGATGGTTTTATTACCTTTTATTTTTCTTATTCTATATTTTCTGTTTGTTTACACTCGCTAATGAATTCACCCGAAAGTCTAAACATTTCTCTTTTTTATTTAATATTTTTCCTAAATTATATCTTACTTCAGAGGAAAAAAAAAGTTATGGGACTTATCTATATTTTGCTATAGGGCAACTGTTTGCCAGTTTTATTTGCCCACCAATGATCTTTTTGGCAATTTTAGGAATTAGTTCTATTAGCGATCTCTCAACAAGTCAAATTGGAATAAGGTTTGGTAAAATTCATATCTCATGGAATAAAAATAAAACTTGGGAGGGAACCGTCGCAGGTGTGTTAATTACCTTTTGGATATGTATCTTTTTTGTAGGAATTTTATGGTCATTCATTTTTACCATTATATTTTTAGCATGTGATATTTTTACTAGTAAACCTTTAAAGATATCAGACAATCTACTAATTCCTATTGCATGTAGTTTGGCTTATGTGGTGATTAGATTTCTTTTCAATCTCAATTATGCTTCTATTATTGTAGGATGGTTTTAGAAAAAAATTTTTAAATTATTCACCTTTTATGGTTAGCAATATGCTCTTTTTGCCAACAAGCTTGATTTTAATTGGTTATTTTATCGTAATGTTATTATATACAATTAAAAATAGAGAATCAAAAATTCAAGCACATCTGTTCACAAATGAGTTATTAATTGCGTCATTGTTTTTATTAGCAGGTATATTATTTCCTTTTATGTACAGTTTCCATTCACCCAATTTGAGTTCTCGTTCATTAAATTACTTATGGCTGTTTACTTCCATATTATTATTAATTGAAATGAGCATATGGAGTTTGATGTTAGCATACAACGCTATTTTATCCAAAAAAAATCCAGAAATTATGGCAGCGAGAGATTATGACAAATTTTGTGCCGATTTTAGCGAAAATTGGGTCGATGATTTAAGTAGCGAATTTGGAAGAAAGTTTTTACATTTAATTGCCCCTATTATAATTTTTACATTTTGGATAATAGGGATTATTCTAAATGATACAGGGATTTTAATACAGTGGGGTTTAGATCTCTATAGTTTTTCTTATAGTTTGATTATTACTGTGGGTTATGGTTTTGTTATTATGTTTCAAATAGGTGATCTTGCCCGGTTAAATAAATATTATTTGGTTCCTAAATGGGCACAAAAATGGTTTAGGGCTATGAAACAAAGTGAGTTGAATACTTTTGTAGCTTCAACACCATTAGTTCTTGCATTAACACCATTTCTTTTTGCTCCCTTCCCTATCCTCGCTTCTGTTGCTTTAATAACTACTGGAGCAGATGCAGCAGCATGTCTAATTGGAAAGAAGTATGGTAAACACAGCCTTAGAAAAAATTCAAATAAAACAATAGAGGGTTTTATTGCAGGTGGTTTAACCACATTTATAATAGTTCTAATAACTTCCTTATTATTTCATAGATGGATGGCAATAAGTTTTGAAAAAATAATTTTCATGAGTATTAGTGCAACTGTTCTGTTTTTATTAGTCGATTTTTATGCAAAGAATATTACGGATAATATTTTAAATCCTATCTTAACTGGATTTGGGATGTGGATTGTTTTCCTATTTTAGGAAGATCAACCCCCGAAGTAAATATAAATAAAGACGATTTGGTCTCCATCTTTTAAAAGAGTTTCTAAAAATTTATCGTGACGATAACTTCTTCCATTTATCACAATAGAAAGTAATTTATTGAATTTTCCCTTCTCTCCTTTTTCCCAGATTAAATCACTAATTTTATTTCCAAACTTTTTCCCAAGAAAATCTATGAATTCATACAAAGTCAGTTCTTTTTCAAATTCAAGTGTCTCAAACAGATTTTTAGTTACTTCATTAAAAGGTGGAGAAAATTCGAGATTTAGTTTCATTTTTAAATAAAAACTCTTTAATTTATATTTTCTATAAATTTAATATAATTTCACTGTTAAAAATTTGACGCTAATAAAAATAAGTATAAATAAAAAAATAATGTTCTAATTGATTTATTCGGCTTCCTCTTCCTTTTTATCCTTTCTCTTCTTAAGTTCTTTAGCTCCCTTTTTTATTCCCTT
Organism: Promethearchaeota archaeon; assembly: GCA_019057775.1. Next base: position 39,601 of record JAHLWT010000174.1, on the reverse strand, counting down.
TTTAGCAACTTTTTCAGCTTTTTCTCCAAGTTCTTTATTTTCCTTTAGTTCTTCAACTTTTCCTTTAGCAGCTTTTTTTAACTTATCCTTAAATCCCATTTCAGTTCCCACTATAATTTTTTGTGTAATAAATTATATTCATAATTTTATATGATACTAAGTTTTATAAGCTTTTATATAGAGAAAAAGGAAAATTTTGTTAACGGAAGAGTTGATCGTAATCTACTTTCGGAGATGTTTTTTGCAAAAGAATAAATAATAATCAATATTGAAAATTAAATCAATCGTCGTCTTCTTTAGCTTCTTTCATTCCTTTTTTAATCCCTTTCTTCAAGCTTCCAGATTTTACAGCTTTCTTGACTCCTTTTCCTGCTGCTTCTGAGCCTGTAACTCCTTCCACTAGTTTTCCTAAACCTTTAGCAAAACCTTTCTTGAATTTCTTTCCAAATTTACTTTTTTTCTTTTTTTCCTTATCGTCACCCATTCTATTTCAACCTATACTTTTTAAATTCTTTTTTATCAATTGAGTTTTTCTTTGAATTGAATTCTTGTAAAGTACTAATACAATCTTATAGTAATATAATGAAAATTTTGGTTTTATAAATGTTATGAAAATCTAAAACTATCAGCAACTATAATAAACTGATTGAGGTGTATTAAAAATTTGATGACCTCAATAGAATTTTATTAAGATTTTAACAATTATATTCTAATAATGTAAATTGTAAATATCCATATCAAAATATATCGAAATTATCTTTTCAAATTGTTCAAAAATGGCTAAAGTCTTTTTTATTTCAAAAAACAATATTCGAGATGCTTGGTTATCTGCTGTTGGCCAAGTATTATACAATGGTGACGATATTAAAACGGAATATGATAAACCCGAAGATCACCCTTCTAAATCTAAAGATGCTACAGTTTTAATAGAGGTCAAAGAACCATTAAGTAGTCCTATAATGCGAAATGATAAAATCTTAAAAATTAAATCTAAGTACGGTAATTCTTATAAGATTTATGGTTGCATGGCAGATACGTATTTAATAGGATCAATCCAGAGTGGGTATATTGAAGAGATTTTAGATGGAGTAAATGATCATTTCATACATGAGTCTGGAGTAAGTTTTCCATATTCATATCATGATAGAGTTTTCAATTATACTCCCTTTGCTCTCGAAGACACAATTCATAAATATTATGATGTAAAATTTGTGGATAGTGAAATTGTCAAAAAGCATCAGAAATTAATTCAAGCTGAAAAACTAAGAACAACAGAAGATACAGTTATATGGAAACTAAAAGAAGGAGTAGAATTTGAATTAGATAAAAAAATTTCAGATAAATTAGGAACAGATACAATACCAATAGGTATTTTAAATTTTCCAAGAATTAACCAAATTGAAGATATAATACAGAAATTGAAAGAGAAACCATATAGTCGGCGAGCACAGGCAATTACATGGAGACCTTTAGTGGATCCTTATCATCTAGATCCTCCCTGTTTGCAACGAATTTATATGCGTATAAAAGAGGGGAAGTTAATCATGCAAACTACATGGAGAAGCCGAGATTTATTTAGAGCATGGGAGGCTAATGTAAATGGGATGGTTAGGATTCAAAAGTACGTTGCTGATCAATTAAGAGTTGAGATGGGACATTACTTAGATTTTAGTAATTCTCTCCATATCTATGGAAATACTATCTCAGAAGTTAAAGACATGCTCCTGCGAATGAAAAATAAGGGAGAAGAATTTCCTCCAGAGATTAAAGATTTAATTGAATAATACTGTAGTCCTACTGAAAAACTTTTGGGAAGATGCGTTGGGTGTTTTTGTAGATAATGGTTTCCAACTCTTCAGAAGGGATACCCTTTACTTTCGAAACATTATTTAAAACTTCTCTTAACATTTCTGGAGCCCCAATTTTGCCTGAATATTTGACTGGTCCATCACTTTCAAGTAAGATATGGTTTTTATTAACCTTTTCTGCGGTTTTTTTAACTGCTGGAGAATACATTATTGCAGGAGTTATCGAAAAATAATAGCCTCGATCAATTCCTAGTTTTAAGAGATCTTCAGGACCAGAATACCAGTGAATGTTAATATTTGGGATGTTATATGATGGAAGAATATCAAACACTAATTTTTCAGCTCCTTTGGTATGTAAATTTACTGATAATTCTAACTCCTGAGCAACTACCAACAACTTCTCGAAGATTTTTCTTTGCAGGGGATAAAGTTCTTTTTCTTTTATAAAATGATGATCTAATCCAATTTCACCAATCGCACATAGCAATTCTTTATTTTTTTTAATTTTTTCAATCAAGGAATCTAGTTGACCTTCAATATCTTTATTCATTCTCACCTCTTCTGGATGAATGCCCAAAGCAGGATATATTGATTCATAATGTTTAGATATTTCTAATATCCTTTCTAAGCTGATAACACTCATCCCAACGGCAATTATTTTTTCAACTCCAACACTTTTAGCTTCTTTAATGATATCCTCTAAATTTAAATAAAGGTTAGCATGACAATGGACATCGATTAACATTTTTTAAACCCTGTCATTAAATAATGAACAGTTCAAAATAAGTAGGTTACATATGATTAATTTGATCTCTCAAACGAGTTATTTTCATAACTAATTCAAATTTTCTCCTCCGATTATAATCAGAAGAGTTTAAATGTTCTTTTAATGTTTCTAATTCATTTAATAACATTTTTTTTAAGTCATCTTCAGAGAAGTGGCCAATATGTTTGGGGATCGGCTCTATTTTTGCAGATCTTTTTAACCGTAAATCAGAAATTGCTTTTGCGATTTGCGCTTGAAAACCTCTAGCTTTAGTTGGATCTAAACTTCCTAAAGTATCAATGGAATCTTTTAAACCGTTTATAAAAGCCTCTAAATCTGATATATCGACTTTGTCTTGTGCCATGGAAAATCTTAGAAAATCTATTTTTATAAAAATATAAAATATAAAAGGAATTTAAATATTTACTATTATTTTTTATGTATTTCTATTAACATTTACTAATTAAATTGATAAATCTTAGTAAATCATATCTAAATTTTTGTACTTCTTAACTTCGGGCAAAACATTGGAACTTTTTTCTTATAAATCTCATACTCCTTTCCAAATTCTTTTACAAGTTCTTTTTCTTCTTTCAAAGACATAAAATATATTAGTAGCATTATTAAAGGACTCGAGATTAATGAGAATAGAGATGAGAGTAAAACTGAAATTCCTATATGAGATACAATTGCTCCTAAATATTGAGGATGCCTTATTCTTGTGTAGATCCCAGAACTAATGATTTTTTCAGGCCTATGAGTTTCAGCTACTTTAAGTGTGATTTCTTTTACACCTATTATACCAAACCAAGCGCCTATAGAGATGAGAGGAATTGATATCAGAAGTTGGATTAAATTAATGGAGTAATTAAAAATTGAAAATAAATGTAAATTTAATCGGAAAAATTTGATTTCAAATGTAGGTTGAGGTGAAATCCATAGTCCAAATAGAAATAGAAAGAACCCCCAACCAGATATTAACCCAAAGATCATAGCAATTTTGAGACCTTTTTCTTTACCATATTTTTCTTGAAGTTTTTGGTGTTCAACTGAGAAAAAATAGATTGGCATTAAACAAGTTATTCCAAATATACAAAGAAAGAATAATATATACATAAAAAGATCTTCTCGAAAAAGTCAATTTTGCGTTAAAGATTTGTATTAAAAATATATAGAATTTTATTTGAACGTTATCTATTTCCAAAATTATAAATTAATAAAACTGATTAATTAATCGGACTACTATTTTCAATTAAATACTACTAGTTTCACATTGGAGAATCAAATTATAGAACTATTGACCTTTAAATATTATGCAAAATGCTGAACAAAAATTAATAGAATCTGAAGAAAGATATCGCGCCTTTATAGAAAACTTTCACGGTATTGCTTTTAGAAGATATCATGATTTTTCAGTTGCATTTTTTCAAGGTTCTGTTGAAAAAATAACTGGTTATATTGAAACTGATTTTACATCTGAACGAATTAAATGGAATCAACTTATCCATAAAGATGATATAGCAAAAGTTCAAAAGATGATTGAAAAATTTAAAAATTCATCTCAAAAATCCACGCAAAGAGAATATCGGATAAAAGATAAACGAGGAAAAATTCACTGGGTTTTAGAAACGATCCAAAAAATATATGATAAATCTAAAGGAGAAGATGGAGAGCAAGGAACCATCATTGATATTACTGAAAAAAATGAAGCTGAGAATCTCATAATTCAAAGGGTTAATAAATTATCAGAACTTAATCAAATAAAAACTGATCTAATAATTAGAATCTCACATGAGTTAAAGACTCCATTAAATGCTATAGTTGGTGCTTCACAGAGAATTTTTGAATACCTTGAAAAAAAATTTGATGCTGAACTTTATAAATACGTTGAAATTATAAGGAGGGGGGGAGTAAGGTTGAAGGACCTTGTTTCCGATATCGTCGATACATCACGAATTGATAGTAATCAGATGAAATTAAAAATTCAAAAGGAAAATATTGTGGATATTGTAAAGGAATGCGTGAAAGATATGATCCATCTAGCAAATGAACGGAACCTTCTTTTAATCATAGATTTTAAAAGCGACATTTACATAGAATTAGATAGAATTAGAATTGAGCAAGTTATCATTAATTTACTTTCAAATGCAATAAAATATACTCCAAAGGGGGGGAAAGTATTTATTAAATTGAAAGATTTTGGTGAGTTTGTTGATCTTTCTATAAAGGACACTGGTATTGGCTTAATAGAAGAGGAAAAGAAAAAGCTATTTAAAAAGTTCGGAAAAATAGAGCATTATGGAAAATCATTAGGTGTTGTTACTGAAGGCTCTGGACTTGGATTATATATTTCGAAAGAAATAGTAAAACTTCATGGAGGTCAAATTTTTGTTAAATCTGAAGGTAGAAATAAAGGATCTGAATTCAAAGTTAGGCTCTTCAGGATTCTTTAAATTGTAGTTTTATGATCTCATAATTTAATTATTATTTATAGAAACTCGAAGAGAGCTTCAAATTGCGAAAAATTAAATGGTTTTAGAAAATATCCATCTGCGCCTGTTTCCTCTATTTTATCAATAACTTCAGAACCAGGTAAAGCCGTTATGTAATAAATTGGAATCTTTTTAAAGTTTGAATTAGACTTGATTTTTTTACAAATCTCATAACCGTTAATGTCTGGTAAGATTATATCTAGTAAAATTAATTTTGGAGTGCCTCTTTGCATTTCTTCCAAAGCTTCTGAAGCTGATGTTGTATGTTTACATGAGAAACCTTTGCTTTGAAAGAAATCAAATAGTAGGTCAATTGTGAGGGGATCATCTTCAATTATTAAAATGTCATATTTCAAATCCTTAGCACTTGGTTTTTCCAAGTTATTTATTATTTTATTTTCTAAAATTATACTTTGGTCGTAAATTGTTTTTAGTTTTAATATAATATCCCAATCCAGTTTATCTTTATAGTTTTCAAACAAAATATGTGAATATCCTTTAATTATAGTTAATGCTTCTTTCAATTCATGCGAGATTTGGGATGCTGACTTTAATGAACGCGATTCTTCAGTAAATTCTATAAAAAAATTCACTCCTTTTCTTATGAGCTTTGATAATGTGGGTATCTCATTTTCTTTAATAAAATATTGCCATTTCTTTTTAATTTCGTCTGAAACTAAAATCATAACTCTTTCTTTATTTTTTTCATAAATTTTTTCCCCTTTTTGCCATTTTTTAAAACTTTCAGTTACCCTATCTCGCCAAATGGCTTTTTTACCTGTTTCCTTCTCATATTCTTCCATAATTTTTTTATTCAGATTGTTTGAGATTGAGACCACCCAGTTATAATAATTACAAATTATTTAAAAAAATCAAGGATAAATTGATAATTTTAATAAATTTTCTTATTAGTTTTATATACTATTTAATTAATCTTTTTATCTTTTTTATATATTATATTAATTCTTTTATATTTTTGAAATTTAATATAACAAATCTAACTGAATATTAAGAAATCCTGTATAAATTTAGAGAAAGAAAAATTGAATCCGAATTCCGAATAAACAGATTTGTGCAAAAGTGAAGCATTTTTAAGGGTTAGGGCTAATACATAGTTTGAAGTCTTTCAAAACAATTAAAACAGATAATTAATTTCCTTTTTTATATTATTTAAAAGATTTTACAAGAGAATTAGGTGCACAGAAATCCTTATTTCTGATTTTTATACTATTTATAATAAATCTGGATTAACTCCTGAAGTGCCAAGGACGTTTCAAGATAATATTCGTACCTATTTTATGAAACATGGTAGAACCTTCCCGTTCAGAACAAGTGTCACCCCCTATAAGATTTTAGTATCTGAAATTATGCTTCAACAAACTCAGCTTACAGAGTTTCAGAAAAGTTCATGAATTTTATTAGAAAATTTCCGGACTTTCAAACATTATCAAAAGCTTCACTTGAAGATATATTAAAAGAATGGCAAGGGTTAGGATATAACAGGAGAGCCGTCGCATTGAAGAAAATAGCTGAAATGATAATCAATAATTATAATGGAAAATTACCTGAATCAATCGAAGAATTGAAATCATTTCCACAAATTGGTCATAATACAGCATCTTCGATAGTCGCATTTGCGTTCAACAAACCAACAATCTTTATAGAAACTAATATAAGAATAGTTTACATCTATTTCTTTTTTCATAATCATAAAAAGAAAAATGTTTCCGATAAGGAAATATTACCATTGGTTCAAGAAACTGTTGACAAAAAGAATCCACGTGAATGGTACTATGCCTTAATGGATTATGGTGTTATGCTCAAAAAAAAGTATCCTGATTTAAATAAAAGAAGTTCTCACTACCGAAAACAATCTCCTTTTAAAGGATCAAATAGGCAAATTCAAGGCTTAATTTTAAAAAATTTAATAGAGAAAAATATACTTAAGGATGCAGAGTTAATGAAAACATTAAAAAAGATTACTAACCAAAAGCTGAGAGAGATCCTTGATCAACTTGAAAAAGAAGGATTTATTGAGAGAAAGGGAACAGCAGTGAGAATCTTAAAACAATAAATTACTTAATTTTATAATCTTCTCTCAGATATCGAGAGATTTTAATCGCGAGTCTCTCTTGCTTTTTCCAATAACCAAAAGCTAATCCCTTTGATATTAACTTCTTAGTTTCTTTTATATATAACGGATTTATTCGAGAGATGGGAATTTTAGCAAAAGGAGTTTGAGGTAAAGGAATAAAAGAGTGAAGATGAATTCTTGCACCTTTTTCAACTAATTCCTTCATTAGGTTTAAGGATAAGTTAATATCTTCTTCTATTTCATTAGGAAGTCCAAAGATAAAATCTACATTAATTTTAAGATTTGAATTTAAGGTTAGTTCCACGGCATTGCGTACATCTTCAATTGTATGGCCTCTATGGCATATATCCAATATTTTTTGACTTCCTGATTGAGCTCCAATTGTAATATTATCATTATTGGCATATTTTAAAATAAGATTTAATGTCTCTTGAGAAACATGCTCAGGTCGTACTTCTGAAGGAAATGTACCAAAAAAGATCTTGCCTTTTTTACCAATAATCTTTCTTGTGTTAGAAAGTAATTCTTCTATTTTTTCTAGATTAAGTTTTTTTCCATCATGGGAACCATATCCAAAAGAATTCGGTGTTATAAACCTAATATCTGTTTGATCTCCATAAAAATTCTTTAATTCTCTCACATATTTACCTATTACTTCAATATTTCTATGCCGTGGTAAAGTACCAGAGATATAAGGGGTTTGACAGAAGTAGCAGATATATGGACAACCTCGAGTTATTTCTATAGCACCAAATCGTGTATTTCTTAAGGGGAAGGGAGGGAATTCATCTAAATTGATGGGTTCTCGCTTCCCAGTATAAACATATTCATCTAATTCGTTAAAGTAGGCAACTCCCTTTATATCTTCATATTTATCGTCGGAATCTATTTTGCTAATTAATTCAATTAATGTTGCTTCCCCTTCACCGACTACAACCAGATCAAACCCCATCTTAAGTGTTCTTAAAGGATCTCCAGTTGGATGAGGACCTCCCGCTATAAAAATACATTTGTTCTGGAATTTACTTCTTAAGTTAAACATCAAACCGCGGATCTCAAAAAGCTGAGTTGTGAAAAAGGAAATCCCTACAATAATTATTTCGTATTGTGGAATAATATCCCCTAATTTTTGTACTAGGAGAGACTCCTTTTTTAAAAAGTATATACTTAAATCGTTTAGCTCCACTTGTGTTTCTAAAGCACCTACTAGAGCATTTAAGCTGTAAAAATTTAGTTTATGATAATAGACAACAAACGCTATTTTTTTTTTCAAATTCTACCACAGAAATACGCTAATATCGAAGATATGCTAATATATAATTAAAATGATCTCTAAATTAAATTTATAATTCAATATTATAGTCATATTAAAAAATAAAATTGAGAGAAAAATGTTTTTTAACTGGTTTTGGGCAGTAGATCTAAGCGAAGTAGGGAGATCATTACTAGATTATTTCAGCTTTGGTCATATCTGCATGGGAATTGTCGTTTTTGCCTTATTATCTATTATATCAACAATTAGAAATTTTTTCGACCCTAACAACTTTAAAGTAAAAAATACGCATTGGTTAGCATTTTTTATTGGAACACTCATCTTTGCAATATTTTGGGAAATTATTGAGAATACGCTTCTGTATCAGTGGGGCATGAAATATGCGAATCGCCAAGATAGTGTAGTTAACGCTATTTTTGATATCATTTTAGGTGGTTTAGGAGCTTTGATTTGCTGCGGGTTTGCTTACCTTATGTACTACAAGGTAAAAAAATGTGAATTTCCTTGGTTCTACCTCCTTTGTTCTCTATCATTCATTCTCTTCTTTATAATATACACAGAATTAAAATTTTAAATTTCAATCAATAACACATTCTTTTTTCATGATTTCATATAGAAATTTCATAGAATTCGAAAAAGGGACATTTCCATTAATAATTTCAGTTCCACATGGGGGAACACTTGAATGTGAAGGCATATCAAAAAGAAAAAATGGGATTCAGGGTATTGATAAGCGTACTATAGAATTGGCTCGAGATCTTATTTCCTCAGTAAAGAATATATCTCGAATTAAAACCTCTATCGAACGGAAACCGTCATATTTCTTCTCCAAAGTTCCACGAAGCAGGATTGATTTAAACAGAAAAGAGAGCGAAGCTTATAATCCAGATTCACTCTTAGGAAGGGAAATATACCGGTTCTATCATGACAAAATAAATTCGCAAATTTTAGAAAATATCAAATTATTTAATTACTCTTTATTAATAGATATTCATGGTTTTGAAAAGAATCAACGCCCCCAAGGTTTCAGAGATGTAGAATTGATTTTAGGAACGAATAATTTAGATTCCTTTTTTCCTCAAACCATTCCAAAAAAAGAGTGGCAAAATAACTTAAGGGGTATGATCATAAAAAAATTTCTTGAATTAGACATTTCAATAGCCCCAGGACATCCTAGAAGAAGTGAATATGTCTTAACTGGAGGATTCATAACCCAACAGTATGGTGCTTCCAAAATCCCAAATAGCCAAGCAATTCAAATTGAGTTCTCAGATAGAATAAGATTATTCGATAAAGATTTAAAAAATACAGTTATAAATGCTCTTACTGAGGTAATTCTACATGAAAACTTAAAATATTAAAAAGAGATTACTGAGCTAACCCTTGTTCTTATTATGCGAGTTAACAACATTATTTACAATACGGTTTACATACCGAGAGATCTGAATTTTACACACTTTTGCGACTTTCTTATAATTAAATGACTCTGCAAGTGTGTCTAGATAAGAGATATTATACAAAATTGAAACGTTATCGTCATTTCTCATAAACATTTTATCTAATTCGTGTTGAATTCTAGAGTCGGGAATCGTTATTTTATTCTTTATACGCCTCTTTATCTCCTTAATAACTTCCTCAAAATTGAGATCTCGTATACTCGAAATAAGAGAATTTAAAACCAGTGAGTATATTATAACAGTATTGATATTTTCAGCGTTTGCACTCTTCAAATTCTCGAATTTGAGCTCTAAATCTAAATTGATTTCTTGGATATAATTTTCATCCATCCCTTTTATCTTCTTGAAAAGGTTAAGGAATTTCAAATATTCACCATCTAAAAATAAGTGCAAATTTTCATTAAATATATCTTTGAATTTCCGTACAATTTGCCCCGAATTACTAATTTTTAAAGAAACCTCAGGTGTTCTACCAATAATTATATCTCGTCCCTCTTTATAGAACTGTTGGTTTATTAAATTATCAGTCGCATTATATAAACTTTCTAAAACCATATTTATTGTGGAACACCTATTAGTGAAATTTGTCGGTAATAACTCTATTCAAATTATAAAATTACAAAGATTTAATTTTATGCTTTATTTATGGAAATTTTCTAAATGAGAATAATAAACACAAATATTACAGAAGTGATACAGTGTCAAGATTTGTTAACTTTTTTAATCATTTACTATAACTGTTTACGACTAAATATGAATTATTTAGAGAAACATCTAAAATTCAAAAGGAACTAAATAAAAAATGTGATTATAAAGAAATAAATAAAAAAAAAACGAGATTCGTTAAAGGTGATTTCGATTATTAACTTGTCGTAGGCTTAAAGATCTTCAACTAAATCTTCGTAGGCTTCGAGTGCGAGCTCTATAATTTCTTGAAATGCCATCGCGTCTTGAAGGTTTCCTTCAACTGTGATATCTCCCGCCATATATGCCGAAGTTGCATCTACCTCTCCCATAAGAATACCTGCTCCAACCTCCAGCGTCGAGGACATTGTGAATGATGGGTTCTCAACATCTCCTTCGCCAAAATCTAAAGCTCCTTCCTTTACAGTGAGCCAATTCTTCTTATCTGCGTCAGTTATGATCATCTGTATTGCAATATCCATATCCTCGAGTTCTTCTTTAAGGTCTTCATTCTCTGTGGAGATTTGTTTGATGAAATCGAAAACCATTAGCATATCGTCAGCTGATGCACTTGCTGCCCCTGCATCTTGAGCAGCTTTCATTTTTTTTAATAATGAGTCGTCTACCATTTTAATTTTCAACCTTTTTGTATACTTTCTCTCTTTATTTTGAGAATTATATATGAAAATATTCTATAAAATAACAATATACAAAGGTAATATTACTTTAAAAAGGTTTTATATGTGGCACTCAAAAGAAGAGTAGAAAATTTATCGAAATCAAAAAATGTGATACCAGATAACCCGAATCAATTACACTAAAATCACTAAGTGTCGAGACGATAATGATTTAAATATGCGAATGGATGCAATTAATATAAAAAAGTCTAATTTATTAGGAATTTGTAAATAGCAATCTGTTCTCATAATTATAATGGAAAGTGTAGACACAACATTAATTTTAGCTCTTAAAAAAGGAGCAGCTTTAGAAGATATTATTGAAGGGATCGGATGCCCTAAACATTTAGAATACGGTTTATTTAAACTTGATAAGTTTCGACTTTACAAGGTTCCAGACAAGACTACTGAGAGATTATATGAGCATGAGTGGGTGATTAAGGGTAATTGGATGAAAAAGGTGGAGAATTATGATTATATTAATGCTCTCATTTATAAAAATAAAATCAAATTAAAAGATCTAATTGATGATTATTTCATAATAATACAAGATCTCACTTTTTACGAGTATTATAAGCCTGAGTACCTAAAAGAATTTGAAGCTTATTTTGAAATGGTGAATAAAATTGAGACTAGTGGTAAGGACGAGTTAAAATTTATCTTTTATAAAGATAGTTTAGGAAGCTGTAATGTAAAAATAAATAAAGAGTTTCAATGACTCTATAGATATATCATTTATTAGGGTTAATTGTCTTTATTTTTAATAATAAGACATAAATTTTTGAAAAATGGTAGAATTCAATTTTAATGATTTCAACAAGTTAGGCAAAGAAGTTTTTGAATTAGAAATAATTAAACAGCTACAACTTTTACTACCTTCCTTAAGACCAGAAAAAATTGAAAGAACAATAAAATTTCTTGAAAAAATTTTGACGTTTAATCAAGTGTCAAACTCTCAGAATATAAGGGAATTATTTTATATTTTGAAGAGTATCAAAATATCAATTGAAGATTATTTAACTGCTTTTAAAAAAATAAAAATGACTCATTTATTTACAAAGGTTTTTAGTAGATATCAAGATCTCTTTTATGGTATAATAGACGGTTATTATGCTTTTGATTTGAACTCTTTCTTAAAGAGTATTACCAACATTCTCAAATTGTTCTATGAAATTACTTTCAATGAGCTTCCTCAAATCATTTATAGTTCTGCTTCTAATACAGATGAGGGTTTCGATGAATCTTTTGAATATATCACAGAAATAATGTTAGATCAGATAGAATATCAATTTCAAGTTAAAGTAGAAGAGAATAAGCTTAAATATAATTCAATTAATGAATTCGATGGATTTACGCTGAATATCGAGAAAGTTCTTGAAGACAAAGCAATTAAGAAACATTGGTTCAAAAACCATATTAGGAACTATTATGAAAAAGATGAAAATTTGATTATTTTGATTAGAATATTGCAAACAACACTTCAGCATGATAATAAAATATCAAAACTTCATTTAAATGAACTTTTTAGAAATAAAAGTATTGAAGAAGTTTTAAAATCAATAATAAACCAAAGTTCATTAAAAGAATTATCTATTCAAGAAGATCTAAGTTCATTACCTTATCATTTTAGAGAATTTAAATCACTAAAAAAATTAGATTTACATTCTAATAAATTTTCGGTATACATCCCAGAACCAATAAATCATATAGAATCATTGTTGGAATTAAATCTTGCCAGTAATCAAATAAATTCAATCCCAAAGTCAGTTTTAAATCTTAAGAAATTAAAGAAATTAAATTTATCGAATAATAAAATTCAACGGTTACCTGATTTTATCGGAAACCTGCAATCATTAGAATATTTGAATCTAAGTGAGAATGATTTAAAAGTACTTCCTGACTCCATATGTAATTTAAAATTTCTTAAATATCTAAACTTAAGTGATAATCTTATCAGAGAACTTCCATCAAGATTTGGATCTTTATCATCTTTAGAGGAATTTGATATTTCATGGAATAATTTAGCAGAAATTCCACAATCTATGCGTAAAGCGGAAGCTCTAAAATTAATAAGGGTAGAAAATAAGAATTTGGCAATTCTTCGTAAATTATTAAAACCTCTTAAAGACAATCAGAATATGCTTATTAAATATAATTACCCTGAAGACTCAATGATAATGGTAAAAGAATTATATAAAGAAGATTAAGAGCTCAACTCAAATATTTTGATAAAATTCAACATTCATCAAATAATTACGAGTTTAAATTATTTAATAAGAATAAAAAAATTAAAAAAAAGTATTATTTTTTGTTAAATTCATCCCAGTTAATAAATTCTTTTACAGTTTTACCAGTATATCTTTTCTGATTTCTACCATTAACAACTTTATCAGAATTATGGATCATTTCATCTTTTACTAGTTTCTGTACATAATGATTTAATTTGCCAATTCCCCAATTAATTATTTTGCTCATCTCGTAAACTGTTAGACCAGGATTTTTATCGATAAACTCATATAAGAACCATTTATTATCCTGAGCTTTTTTCCTCCTCACTTGATTTGCAATTTTTAACATAGCCATTTTTTAATCCTCCTCCACACCTAACTTTAATTGACATTTTAAATTTATGACACTTTTGACATTAATGTTATTTTTTAATCTACATTTATAGATACAACAAATTTCATATATAAATGTTCTCCGATAAAAAATATATTGTATGGTTTTATTCATAAATAAAATATTAATCTCCTCTTTATATTACATTTTCATCTCTAATGATATTACAGCATCTTAACCCTTCAGGACTTAACTTATAAGTTGTTTCTCCCCCTGTAGGTTGTTTGAGAATAAAACCACTAGTTTTTAGAGTTTTGTTTATTCTCCTTAAATCTTTATCACGAATTCCAGGAAGACTATTTTTAAGTTTTTTCCAAATTCTATTATCTGGATAATGAGCAGTTGTGCTATAATCCAGTTTCTTTCCCCAAATTAATAAAACAGATTTTTCTAAACCCGTTAGTTGTTCACATGTTTTCATTTTAATGTTGCTCCAGGAGATCTAATAATTCTTCAATAGTTAACTACCTAATTTTATCTTTATTTAATTCAAAATTTAACTTCTTTATCGAAGAATGCTTACATTTCATAAGAGTAATAGAAATTCCCTCGTTTTCTCAAATGGATTTTAAGTTTTGACATCTTTTTATATAGGTCAATAATCTCTTGAAGAGCTTTCTTAGGCTCTTTTAGTTTCGAAATCCTATAAATTTTTGATTGAATATCTTTATATTTCAAACTCATTACCACTTTTGTTTACATCTCATTAGTGTTATTTTATTTTCAATTCTTATTTAAGTGTTTATCAATACAAAAACATATAGAGAGAAATTAATTGCATTAAACTGAATCAAGATCGAATTTATCAATATCATCAATAATTTCTTGAGCTCCCTCTTAAAATTTTATAACTTCTAAAATTTCTCTTGCTTCTTCACGGTTTTCTTTAAAATTCAGTAATCTTAATGAGAATTTTTACAAATATCATCAAACAAATTCAAGATTTATTTTGTTTTATGGATACTGATACCCAAATTGATTATAACTATCCCAATCATTTTTGAGGATTGCAAAATTTTAAATTAAATTTAGGTTATTTAGTTGAAGATCTATAAGAAAACAATTACTTTTAACGACCTGCAAGACTTTCTAAGAATCTTTTCTTTTTTTTTATACTTTTAACTTTATTCTAATTTTTTTTTTTGAAAATTGATTTTTATGATCTAAAGCGATAGTTGTGTTTTTAGATATTACTCTATTTGTTTTTTAATTTTTCAAATATGATATCAAACTCTTCTAGTTTAAAGGGTTTTTCAATAACTCCATTGGCACCTAACTCTTCCTTTTTCTTAATAGCTTCAGTCATGGGAATCGCTGTTAGAAAATAAATTAGCACATCGCTAAAAGCTTGATTTAATTTAACTGATTTGATAATTTCATAACCTTTTCTATCAGGTAATAAAATGTCTAATAATATTACTGAGGGGATAATATTTTTTAGAACGTTCAGTCCTTGCTTAACACTTGTTGCACTTTCACAAGTAAATCCTTTGGCTTTAAAATAAGTTTGTAGAAGATTAATAGTATCAAGATCATCTTCAATAAGTAGAAAATCTATTTTGTTATATGTTTTATTCATAATTTCACCATCATCAACAGCATTTAATCTGGTTTTTCTAATTTATCTAATAATTTATATAATCTTATGATAAAAGTGCAACCTTTATTTCTTCCTTCAGATTCAACAAGAATTTCCCCTCCATGTAATTTAACAATCTCGTTTGAGATGTAAAGTCCTAGTCCTGCACCTTCAATGTCTACATCCAAATCCATTCCATATCTCTCAATTTTGCCAAATTTTTGAAAAATTTTCGTTTTTTCATCTTCGGTTAACCCTACTCCAGTATCCTTAATAATAACTTCAATTTGATCCTGAGTTTCATTTAAAATTACAAAGATTTGTCCATGTGGAGGAGTGTTTTTTATTGCGTTAGAGAGGATATTAATTAAAACTTGTTCAAACCTATGCTTGTCTAATTTAAAAGATACATTCACAGGCAGATCAACATTGATGATTAATTGTCTATTGTCAGCCAGATAATGTAATTCCTTAATACAATCATTAATGAGGGAATTAAGATTTTCATTTGATAATCTGAGTTCAAATTTCTTATTGTCTAATCTGGATGCATCTAATAAATTATCTATAAGTTCTTTAAGACGTATGGAGCCCCGATGAGTAATTTCGATATAAGGCCATATTTTTTCTATAACATCCTTTTTATTTGATTGTAGTAATATTTGAGAAGCACCATATATAGAGGTTAAAGGAGTCCTTAACTCATGTGATATCCGAGTTATTAGTTCTTTTCTCAAGTTATCAAGTTCTAAAAGTTTTTTGTTCTCTTTTCTAATGACTTCTTCTGCTTCTTTTATATCTGTGATATCCATGACAAAGGCTAAATTAGCAGATCTATCTTGGTACTTGAATTCTCTTGAAAAAAGCTCTACCCATATGACTTCCCCGGTTTTTTTAAATAATCTAGACTGAAAATTTGTAATTTTATCAGTTAATCCCTTTGTCTTTTTATCAATGAGTTCTCTGAACTTGTCTACATCCTCAGGATGCAAGATGTTGTAGAAATCAGTCAGCTTCCATTTTAATAATTCTTCCGTGCTATATCCAATTATCGTAGAAAATCGTTGATTAACATACAGTATATCAAAATCTTGTTCTATTAAAACCCCGATAAATGACTGTTCTGTAATTGTTCTGAACTTTTCTTCGGATTCCTTTAATCTCTGTTCTGCGATCTTTCTATCTGTGATATCTATAATAGATACAATTGCTTTTGACCATGTGTTTTCAAATCCTGGTACTATTGATGTCTTTGCATATAAGGATATAGTATCTCCTGTGGAGGTTTTTGTAACAATTTCCGACTCATACATTGTATTACCATTTATTAATGATAGCAATTCCATTTTATTATCTAAAAATACTTCTTCAGTCATTTGATTGATTATACCTTCACTAAATTGATTCATTTTGAATACGAAATCTTCTTTACTGTTAGCTTTATATACTTCTAAAGCTTTCCTATTTACATCAACTATTTTAGCCTTAGACATACACTTTATAACTTCGTCAGGTTTATCATCAAAATATTTTTTGAAATCATTAATTCCTGATGCTTTTAGATGATTGATATATATTTTGATCTCCGAAAAGTCTTGGTCCATCAAAGCAATTGGAGAATTCTCGAATAAAGAGCGATACTTTTCTTCGGATTCTCTTAATTTTTGTTCGGTTTTTTTTCGTTCTGTAATATCTATGCTAATATTCATCCCTGCGGGACGGTTTTGATAAATAAATGATCTTGCATACACATCTATCCAGCGAATTTCACCATTTTTTCTAATCATCTTTAGTTCTTTACGGGTAGCAAATTCGATTTTACCGGACTCAATTTTTTGTGAAATTTCTCTCATTTCTTCCCTTTGATCTGGATGTACTATTTTTTCAAACAATTCGTCCGATTTCCAACTTTTAATTTCTTCAGACGTATAGCCGATATTATCTAAAAATGCCTTGTTAATATATTGAAATATTTTATCCTGGATTATGCTAATCCCAACCATCGATTCTTCTGCAATTGTTCTAAATTTTTCTTCGGATTCTATTAGTTTAACTCCCACATTAGCGAATCTTTCTTCTAAATATACCATAATGGGAAACATGAAATAGATAGCACTTAAAATGATCATTGCGACAAAACTTAATTCCCAAATTCCAGGTATTTGAAAATATGATAGTATTGTAGATAATGCTGAGAGTAGAGCTGCAGCTAAAAAGACTATTAGAGAAGCATATTTCGTGCTCCTTTTCATGAAATAAAGTTTGATAAGCATGATAATGGCAATTACTATTAAAACAGAAAAAAATAGTTGTATCCCTATTATTAGAGATGTAATTGGACTTAAACTGAGTATCACATTATTATTTTTAAGATTACTTATAGTAGCATTATTGTTTTTCTTAATTGTTTTGAAATATTCATAATAAACCGCAAATATGAAAAGTAGAACGCCTATTAAAAAAATTAAATTACCTAACAATCGATAATTATAATTAAAAATCTGCAAATAAATAAAGAAATACCCAATAGGAGTAAGGATGTATGTGGGCAAATATAATATTAAATCCTTTCTCTTAAAACTTACAATAATGAAAATACAAGTCCCGAGCATTAACAAGATTGTAATTTGAAGATTTAAAATAGATTCATCTAGCAATTTTAATTAACCTCATTTCCTAAAAAAATTACAATACTAGTAAAGTTAAAGAATAAAAATATTCTACTTTTGTCAGTAATAATTGACTAACTTAATAATTTACATTTTTGATAAGAAAAATAATAATCAATTACTTTTGCATCAGAGCTAAACCTACGTATAAGAATTTGATCCCGAATTGAACACTTGATAAAACCTAAATATCAAAATTGATAAAAAAATTAAGTTAGATTTAGAAGAAATGGCGACCACACCGGGATTTGAACCCGGGTTACAGGAGTGACAGTCCCGAATGCTAGACCGAACTACACTATGTGGCCAAAGAAAAAATAGTTATGTAACCAATGGAATAATCTAAAATATAAAAATTTTATCTAATAGGGCTGATATTAGACTACTATAGAAACATTTATATTTTTATATGACGATGTAGATAATAAGGTAACATAGGTATATTAGAATATTTTTTAACATTTGTTAGCCATTTTTGTAAATAATGCTTGATTCAAAACATTTCAATTCAGTCATCAATAAATTGGAAAACCAGGACGAGGAATTCATAATTGCATTAGATAATATCATAAAACTTGGAGTAGAAGTTGTTAAAAATACTGAGGAGATACGCGAAGAAATAATAGACTATAATGACATTTACCAAATCTTTATTACCGACCTCAATTTTAACTTTTGGTTAAAAGTATCCAAAGGTTCAATCATTTATAAAAAAGGAATTAATAGAAGTGCATCCTTCAGAGTAAAGTATACTAAAGATTTAATGATTAAAATCCTTAAACGTGAAACCTCAGGGACTGATGCCTACATGAGGGGGATTATAAAGGTCAATGGGGATCTCACGCAAGGGCTAAGGTTTATAAAATTATTTCGAATTGTATTTAATTACATTAGCAATGGTTTCAATAAGAAGAAGGCTCAATAGACTTTCTCTACTTTTCTAAATTACCTTTTACGTGTATCTTTTTATTAGTAAGATTTTTTAGAGATAACACATGAAAATATTATAACTTCTTAATTTTATAATGTAAAATTTAGGGCCTGTAATCTAGTCTGGATAGGGTGCCCGGCTTCGGACTGGGATGTCGCAGGTTCGAATCCTGCTAGGCCCACTACATAAACTTCCGGTTATAATCAAGTTTTATATTATCTGAGTTTCAATTTAAAACTTTGAGTAGATTCGACTTAACCTATAATCCCAAGCCAATTCGATTTAACTCTTTTATTACTTTTTGGCTATTTTCTTTTCAAATTTATTTTTAAAATTTTATATATTTTTTATAAAAATAAAGATTTTTTTATACAATGTCTCGAATAAAAGATGAAAAAAAAAGATTTATATACAGAAAGAACATTTATTTATTAAGAAGCAATTTTTTTGGTAAGAAAGAAGAAAAATTGTGTAAAAATATAAAAAACAATAATAAAATTAGAGATTAAAAAATATGCCGAGTTTAGAGATTAATGAATTAATAGTACTAATAATCCTGTCTATTCCTATAGCATTTTCTCCTTATCTTTTTAAGAGAAGAAGAGATATTATAAAATGGTTCCCCGGGTATTATTCACTATTTTTTGTTTTCCTTTCCACTAACCTAGAAGCATTTGTTGCACCAGATGCCTTTAATTTCATGGAGCACTTTTTTGCGATGTTAGCTGGTATTTTTATGTGCCTAGCTGCTATTTTTGAAATGTACAGTAAGGTTTTGAAAGGAGAACATAGTAAATTAAATTATAAGGAGGGGCGGTGAAAAGATAAATGTTAGCGCAAATAGATCCAGCCGATTTTCTTGACGGAAGTTTTAACTTAGTAGGGATGATTTTCTTTATCTTCGCGAGTTTTATAACAATTTATATATATTATAGAAAAAGAACTCCAACTAATGCTATATATGTATTTTCTGTTATTGGAGGTGTTTTGTACACTTTAGGGAATCTTCTTGATAAATGGATGCTTTGGGATTCGGATTATGCTGATGCGTTTGGTGAAAGTTTTGGTTTATTTATTGGTGTAGTAGCCTTATTTTTTGCTGTGATTCCATTTCTTGAACAAAAAATGGATAAAACTAGTAAACACATGAAGGGTTTAATTGAAACTGCCTCGAATGCGAGTGTTAATGTCGCTAATATTGCAAATGAATTAGCGGCGAGTGCTAGTGAAGTGAACGCTGCTTCAGAAGAAATAGCAGCATCTACTCAAAGTATGACCGTTGAGACGCAAAGCGTAATAAGATCAACCAATGACATTAAAAATGTTATGGAGATCATTACAAAAATCTCAGATCAAACTAATTTATTAGCATTAAATGCAAGTATTGAAGCTGGAAGAGCTGGTGAACAAGGAAGAGGATTTGCTGTAGTTGCTGATGAAGTTAGAAAATTAGCAGAAGAATCAAAAGGAGCTGTACGTATAACAAATGAAAAAATTGGCGATGTGGTCGCTAAAATCAATAATTCATTCAGCGCAATGGAAGGAATAAGTGCCTCTACTGAGCAACAGACGGCTTCAATGGAAGAAGTAACATCAACTGCCCATAAATTAGGGGAATTAGCAGAACGCTTAAAGAACTCATTAGTGATTAAGGAATAAAGTGTTTGTAATTTTTTTTTCTTTTTTTTCTTTTATTTAATTCAAAAATTTTACTAAAGTCACGACAAAAATTATCCGCTGTTAAAGAAGAAATGAGGATATTTTTAGACAAAATCCACTTAAATATAATTAAGATTTAGATTTAACAAATCAGAATCATATGATTAAATTTAGATATAAAACTATGTATTTGGAAGAAAAAAGACATAAAAAAGATTATATATATGTAAAATAATATAAATAAGTAAAAATATAATTATAATATGTTATTCAGAGGTGTATAAAAATCCCTGAGGAATTGAAAAAAACCAAAGAGATGGAAGAATTTGAAAATGAAACGGGGAAGCGGGCTATTTGGAGAGGCAATGTAACAGAAACTTTCCGTAAATGGCAAAAAGGCGAGAATAACATTGATATTGAAAAAGAAAGGATTTCCTTATATGTAGATAGGGAGTTAAAGGATGAATGGCAAAACTTTGGCAAAAATAATGGTTATCCGACCTTATCTAAATTAATAAGAGATGCTTTAAGATTTTTTATAGAATATAGATCAAAGATTATTATTAAGGATAAAAATGTTGATATTGACCTTTTATCCAGTTTATCTCATGATTTAAAAGAACCTTTGACTTCAATTAAGGGATATCTACAATTAGTGATTGAAACTTTTGGCTCTAAATTGGAGGATAACATATTATCAATAATGAAAAATGTATTGAACCAATGTTTAATTCTTGAGGACAAGATTATTAAGAATTTAGACAAAATTGAATTTGAAAAAGATGATGAAGTTGATAAGAAAACGAAATATGATTTACTCATTATTGAAGATGATGTAGAAACTGTGAATTTATTAACAAGTTATTTTGAATCAATTGGAGTATCGAGTAAAGGTGTTTTAAGTGGCTTTAAAAGCCTTAAAGAACTAAAAAGAACTATACCATCTCTAATCTTGCTTGATATCATTTTACCTGATATTAATGGATATGAAATAATAAAACGAATTAAATCAGATAAACGATTAAAGGATATCCCTGTATTTTTCTTAACAGCCATTCCGAGCATTGAAGTTCAGAAAAAGGTTAAAGAATTAGGCGCAACAGGAGCGATATTAAAACCCTTTAATTTATCTGATTTTGATAAGCTCCAGAAATATCTTAATTTCAAGAAATAGCTCTAAACTTCTAAGAGATTTTATAAAAAGTGTTTTAATTCCTTATTTTATTTTTAAAAAGTTTTTTACCACAAATAATGACATAAAGATCAAAATAGATTTAAATATGTGGGTTGTATATATTTTATTAGTACAAATAAAAAATTTAGCACAAAAAGTATTATTCAAGTTTCATGATAACAATTAATGAGAATTACTATGATTTGGAAAGACATTCGCAAACCTTTCAATTACGTGGTTTTTGCATCTCAGAATTAAATGTGAATGGAAATCTTGAAATAATATTTCAAAAAGGAATAGGAATCACCCTTACAGAGAAGATAATTGATTTATATAAAGAGAAACTTGTAAAAAAAAGACAAGGTTATATAAAGGATGTTATTGGTAATCTTTCAATATATCTACAGTTCTTTAATAAAAAACCAGAGAACAAGATAATAATAATGTATATTGACAAGATTGAAAATGTAATGGATTATACAAGTTTATATCATCTTTCTAAAAAAATTTATAATAAAATATCATTGAATAAGTTTGATTCTAAACTAAAAAAGATTTGTAGTAAAACAATTAAAATTCCTAAAGCAAAGGGAATTGTGGGAGTTTTTGTTATTGACAAAGCTGGTTTCTTATATTTTTCAAAGATTAACAATAAAATGCCAAACATGTCAAATCATAACTTCCAGATAGCTGGATTTATCTCTGCCATATTAATTTACTCACAAGATTTTATCGGTGGTGAAGAATATGGCCTGAAACTTGAAGATATTAATCTCGGAAACCATCACTTCTACGTTAAAACTAAAAATGGTGTAATTTTCGCTTACTTAGTAGAGAAGACAAATTGTTCAGAAAATATCAAAAGATACATGCAACTCATTGTAGAAGAGTTTTTAGAAAGGTATTATTTGTCTTATGTTCAAAATTTTAAAGGGGACTTAACCCCATTTCATGATTTTGAGAGTATTATTGATCAATATTTTGAAATATAGTAATACCGATTAAATTTGTCAATATAAAGCATATCTAATATCGATACTCTCCTGATTATTTGATTTGAAATTATAAATTAAAGACAATTTTCTAACTTAAATTGGTATTTGTACCCAAAATTATTATATAGAATAAGGTCTATAAATTATAAATGAGTGCCACTTTAAATCTTGACACGGTGCTTGATACTTTAATTAAGGAGTTAGGGTCTGGAGTTTACTTTATTTTAATTACATCTGAAAATGGAGCAATAATTAAGTCACATATTAGCCAAGAATTCAATAAAACTTCAATTGGGCTAAATATGTCGCAATTATATGAGTTAGCAGAAGATATCGCATCAGATGTTGGAATACATAGTCCAGATTTTACAGTAATTCATTCAGATAACTTTTACGTGATCTCCGTCAAGGTTTTGGATAAGGTAATAATTCTCTTAACGGAAGATCAAGTCTCTTTTACAGAGATTTTCAAAATAATTAATAATAGTATTATAACTAATTAATTCAATTTTTACCTATCCCTCCAAATATTTATAAAATTTCTAAACCACTTATTATTCGTCTTTATTCTTTGTTTAAATATCGAAAATTGAGAGTAGAATTAAAATGAAATATGAAAAAAATCAATATTCTGAAGGGTTCTCAATATGTTCTTTAATAATAGCAGGAGCCTTTTTATATTGGGGAATTACCTCCTTCATTCCGTGGACTGATTGGAGCTGGTGGGGATTTATCTCAACAGGGATAGGAATTGCAATTTTATCAGGTCAAATTTTTGCTATAGCTAACAGGGGTAAGTTAAGAAGAGTTGTATTAGCAGAATTTCAAGCAAATCCTCAAGCAACTGTCGATGAGGTTAGTAAGAGTACAGGAATCACACGAAAAGACATTAATGCAATAATTTTGGATTTAAAAGCTTCAGGCCAATTAAGAGCCAAATTTAATTCAACAACTGGCCAAATGAAACATATGTCTACACCAGAACAAGAGGCTGTTTCAGAAGAACGAGCAAAATATTGCTCTAATTGTGGGACTCCTATAACTAAAGACGCAGCACAGTTTTGTGCATATTGTGGTGCGCAAATATAACTTTTAAATCAAATTCTTCTTTTTTTTATTTCTTGCATTAAATTAAAAATAAAATTGTTGAAATCGATTATTTTATATCAATAACATGTTTTCCTTTAGCGATAGCAGCCGTTTTTAAAATATTTAATCGTAAAACGCCATTTCTAAAGCGGGCATCAATATCTTCGCTTAAAATATCTTCTGGTAAGATGAAAGCCCGATAGAAGTTTGGAGATTTATATTCTCGTCTTAAATAAGAACCCTTTATTTCTTTAAATTTCTCCTTCTTCTTATCCTTCTTCTCTTTATCTTTGTCTTTTTTGTCTTTATCCTTATCCTTTTTGTCTTTATCTTTGTCTTTCTTATCTTTATCTTCCTTAATTACATCCCCTATAACTTCTAATATACCTTCTTGAAAAGTAATTTTAATATTTTTCTTTCCTAAACCAGGTAATTCAATAAGTAATTGAATTTGTTCATCACTTTCAATTATGTTTGTTAATGGGGTTCTGTAATATGGTTCATTCTTCATAATTTCTAAAGAATCTGTTGTTCTAATTCTATAATTCCCCCAAGCAGAATCTTCACTAGTGGAATCTTTTGATTGGGATAAGGTAAAAGCTTGTTTTCTTTTTTTTGAAATTTCTTGCTCTTTTTTTTCTTTTTGTGATTGTTCTATATCTTCACTGCTAAGATCTTTTATTTCTATTTCTTCAAAATCCTCTTCATCATTCATAATATCAGAGCTCCTTTTGTTATACTATTTTTAAATAACAAAAATAGATTAGGATACTTTAAAAAAGTTATGTTTGTGCTACTTTTCAAAATTTATTTCTTCGATTTGATTGTTTTCTTATCATAATTTAAGAAGAAAGTAATTTGAGCAAATAATTCTAAAAATAATAATAATAAATAATAAAAAAAGAAAAATAATTATTTATAACTCTAATTTGACCTGCTTATCTTTTCTTCGTGTAGTTCTGCCAATTTCTTTCTATTTATCTTCAATCGTTCTCCCTTAATGGGATAAAAATACAACCCAATCAAAGAGAAAATAAGGACAATTGCTGGGTAAACACCCATTAAGATCTGAAGTCCTAAAATTGTATTAACTCCTGGATTCGGTGTGTACTCATACCAATCCATCGTGCTAAATACAATGCCAATTATAAAGAAATTAATAATAGTCGATATTCTAATAAAAAAATTTAATACCGCATAATGTATACCAGATCGTCTTGTTCCGTGGATAATTTCATCCTCGTCAATGATTTCTGCAACGCACTGATCATAGAAATACAATCCCCCTCCAAGGCCAATACCGTTGAAAATTTGAACAACAAAAGCCATTTCAATACTTACCGAGAACGCAAAAACTATAATGGGAATTAACCAAGCTGCAATTCCGATTAATCCCGTCATACGTGCTCCTTTTTTAACCCGTATTTTTTCCCATAATGGAGTTGAAAGTGCTGCTACTATAAATTCTACAGCAAGGATAATACCAATTAATTCGGTATCTTCAATTTTAAGAGCATGAATCATAAAAAGTGGTGCTAAAGTTGGTAAAATGTTTATAACTATCCATGTACCTAATGCTGGAATTAAAAACCATTGAAATGATTTGTTTTTAAAGGTATGTTTAAGGGTATCTTTAAAAGACATCGCAGTTTCAGCATCCTTTGAAAAATGTTTTGGTTCTTTCACACCCCACTTCAATATAATGAAATAAGTTATTACAATTATTATAGCCGCTATAATGCCTGTTAATTGATATTGCCCTAATGTATTTGGATCTGATATGGGGGGATCCGTATCTGGAATAACACCTGTAATATTCTCAATAATTAGTGTAGGAAGAAGAAACGCAAATATTAATGCCACCATTACGAAACTTATCCGTACTTTTCCTACTGAACTACGAGCCTCCATTGTCACGTACATTTCTGAAAAGATAGCGTTATAATTTAGATTAAATGCTGTATATGTAGTATCGAATAACATAAGGATAATCATGAAATACACAAAATTGATAATATCTGAGCCAAGAGCAATTGGGGGTGTAAAAAGTAATATCATGACAATTGCTAACGGTATAGTAGCACCCACCATCCATGGAATTCTTCTTCCCCATTTAGTTTTCGTTCGATCAGATAAATATCCTATCAACGGATCATTTATGCTATTCCATAGACTCCATATAATAAAACCCGCAGTAATCCATAAAATTGGTACTCCGACAACCGCAAAATAGAACGTAAAAATTAGAAAAGAAAATGTTTGAAATGCTGTATTATCACCAACCTCACCAAATGCAAAAGCAATCCGCTTACCTAATGGAACCTTCTGAGATTTCTCATCTTTCATAAAATCAACAATTTTTTTTATAAAATAATTTTATTTAGTAATTCAAACTTCACTCTTTATTAATTTATATCTTTCATTAAAAATTATTAAATAATAAAAATATAAAAAAATGTAAATACTAGTTTCTAAATTAGGAGTTTCAAAGTTACTCGTCTTTTACCATATTATAAAATAAACTTAATTAAAATTAGTTGGTGTAAGATCATAATGAAAAAGTATACCGTTGGTGTTATCGGTGCTGGAAGAATGGGAAAAATACATATTGAAAATATTTTACGTAACATTCCAGATTTAGAGTTAAAAGTAGTAGCTGATATTAATATAGACGACAAGATGAAAAATTGGGCTCAGGAAATGGGAGTCAAAAAACTTATCAATGAAGCAAGTGAGATTTTTGATGACCCTGAAATTGAAGTAGTAGTAATCGCATCATCTACGGACACACATATAAAATTCATTAAAGAAGCAGCTAAAGCAAAAAAAGACGTTTTTTGTGAAAAACCTATTGATACGGAATTGACCCGCATAAGAGAAACCCTAAAAATTGTTAAGGAAGAAGGAATAAAACTTATGATTGGATTTAACCGACGTTTTGATATAAATTTTAAAAGAGTTAGAGAGATTGTTAAATCAGGTCAAATAGGCGATCCTCATATTATTAAAGTCACAGCACGTGATCCTGCTACCCCTCCAATCGAATATGTCAAGACTTCAGGAGGAATGTTTATAGATATGACAATTCACGATTGGGATATGGTGTGCTTTCAAGCAGGAAGTGAAGTTGATGAAGTTTATGCGAGTGGAGCAGTTCTCATTGATCCAGAAATAGGAAAAGCAGGAGACGTAGACACTGTTGCTATTATTTTGAAATTAAAAAGCGGGGCAATAGGTATGATAGATAACTCACGTCAAGCTGTATATGGATATGACCAACGTGTTGAAGTATTTGGTTCAAAAGGGTGTGCTATAGCGGGTAATGAACCCTCAAACACAGTACGTGTATATACTGCTGAAACAACTAATGAAGATAACATACCTTACTTCTTCTTAGAAAGATATATGGAATCATATGCAGCGGAACTACAGCATTTCATAGACTGTGTACGTGATAATAAAGAACCATCACCAAATGGAGATGATGGTTATCAAACCGTTTTAGTAGCAAAAGCAGTTGAGAAATCATATGAAGAAAATCGCCCAGTTAAGATTTCTGAGATAGAAAACCAAATCTAAGATTTTCCTTATTAAGATTTAAAGGTAAGTTTTTAATTCAAGACTTTATATAAAAATTAAAGCCAAAATTATAGGGTGATGATGGATCTCATTTGATTTATCTGCATTTAAAGTATTGATTAAAAAATTGTTTCCACCTAAGAAATGTGTTTTTACTGTTGATACAACTGGAGATGGAAAAGCAGATTCAATCCAAATAAAGGTCTTAAATCTAATCTTACCATTTGTAATACCGAAAAAATTCGAATTTGGAAAATTTAATTTAAATGAAATCAACATGGACGAGATTAATATGGCTCAATACGGAAGAGTACTGCTTGATGATCAACCATTAAATCTTTCAAATGATAATGTTAATTTAGATACAATTCAGGATCGGATATTACTTTATCACAAAGGAGAATCATTTAATATTAATGAAATTAAAGATGGTAAATTGAGTTTGAGAATTATCGCTCTAGGCGAGAGCATTAGCCTTTTAGTAAAAATGGACGATGGTTCTTTAGAAAAACTAACTGAAGGTAAGCATTCTTTTAAAATTGAAAGTGATATGATTTCCAACCTAGAGATTGGTTTTGAATTAGACAAAAGTAATATGAATATCCCTTTTGATGCTAAAAACGCTTAAAATTTGTTTCAATTTATTAATTCTATACAGTCTTATTATTTTTAAGAAAGAATAGGGGAGTTTTTATTTATATATCCAGATAATTTCAGTAAGGTGGTTTCATGGAAATTCCTCAACTTGAAAGCAATGTAGAATTAAATACTTCTCTTGAAGATAAGAAAGTTTTATTCATTTGCCCTGTGTGTAAAGCTAAGAAAACTTTAGGGGTTCCTAAGTCTGTTATAGAAAAAGCAAAGCAAATAACTACAATGTCGATAGCAAGAGGTTTAGTATGTCAACATCAATTTCAAGCTTTTGTTGATAAACACTTTAAAGTACGAGGGTACCAAAGAGTAGATTTTGAATTTGAAAATCAAAAAAATGATAAAAGGAATAAAGTCTCAATTGAGTTCAAAGAAAGAGAAGAAGAACTTCTTGAGAATTTAATCTTAGAGGGTAATTTTGTTGAATATAAACCTAAAAAGAGAATAAATTATGACAAGAAACAAAAAGGTATTGAATTAATGAATTCACAAAAACAAACTATTCAAAAGAATAAACACCAACTAATTAAAAAAAAAAATATGACCCTTAAAGAGATTTATGAGGAATTTAAGGATTTTATCGATGAAGACAATGAAAAATTTGCTACATTTATAGAGAACGACATGTGAATTAGGAGAAAAACTAATTCAATATATTGAAGTTTATTTCTTTTTTGCTTCTTTTATACTAAAAGAATGATTAATAGATTAAACAATATTTTTTGATTTAGCCTTAAAAATTTTTAGAAAATTTAGTAGAACCAATACTAAAGAAACTTCTTTCTGCTAAAGGTCACTATTGTACTTCATTTACTCGGCAATTTAGAGAAGAACGGGAAAAGGAATTGCATATTTTAGATTAATATTAAATAATATTCACCTATTAGAAATATAAAATTAAAAAAAATTGGGGATAATTATGGTAGATTTAACAATTAAAGAAATTGGAGTCAAGCTATCTCAAGCTGGAATGTTAAAGACAAGTGTATTATGCGTTTACGGTTCAGAAACAACACCTGTGAACGCAACTCCAATAAAGAAGATTAATCGTTGCATTGCGAACTCTATTTTTACCCTATCAGTTCAGAAAAATATCACTACGGTATACATCGGAGAAGATGATTTGGAGGGGTGTTGCCCGGGAGGACAAGCGTGGTTTGGTTATAAAGGATTTATGCCAATGTTAAAATATTTTTTATCAACAGGTTCAGAAGATTTTAGGGGTGGGGCTGCCGAATTTTTGATAGCCAATCCAGACTTAGCTGAAAAGCAGTTATATTCAATTGGGAAAATTAATCCACTCGGGAAGTATACAGTGATTCAAAAATGTGATGACATAGATGACCAAGATCTTGAAATTAAAGCCTTTATCTGTTTCGGAGCTCCTGAACAAGTAAGAAATCTATGTTCATTAGCGCATTTTCGTCCAGAGAAAGAGGTTAATATTCAAATCCCTTGGGGCCCTTCTTGTGCTTCTTTTGTAACATATCCAGCAGGTATGGCTGAACATGGCCCAAACAATTGTGTTGTTATTGGTCCCTCTGATCCTACTGGAAATCATTGGTTTCCTCAAAATTATTTATCAATCGGCATTCCTTTTGATTTCGCTAAACGAATGGCTCACGATCTTGATCAATCTTTTATTACCAAACGACCCGAAGTAGCCTATCCGATAAATCGAACATCATTTAAAAACTATGAATAAGATACAACCGTAATCTATGATTACTTGGTGGCAAATGTTCCTTGATTTACGTCTTTGATGAATTTTATTAACCCTTCAAAGTATATCTTCTGATCGTCATAAAAGGCACAATGACTACCATTTGGGCATAACAGAAATTGTCCCTGTTGTACCTGAGTAGATACCCATTTCATATGTTCGGGATCCATGGTATCGTGAGTAGCTCCGATTACCAATGTAGGTACTTTTATTTTTGGTAAATCAGAGGTTCTATCCCAATTCTTTAATGTCCCACGGACTCCTAATTCACTGGGACCCCACATTGGTACGTAGACATCCTCATTAAGGTGTTTGAATACTCGATTAACGGGTTCTGACCACTGCTCAACTGGCATACGAATAAAATGTTCAGCGTAAAAATTAGGTAACAATAACTCCATATAACGAGGATTATCCAGAATTATAAAATGAGAAGTGCCAAGGGTGGGATTTTCCAAGAAGCTCGATAAGAGCTCATCTTTTGAACCCACGGTACCCAGATTGACGAGTTCGGTTTGAAAGAAACCAAACGCTTCAGTCTGGTGCGTTCGGCTCGTATAACATTATATTAATTATAACGCTTCCCGGGCTACGCCACCTTGGCTGTTTTGGCTATTTTCCTATATTTTATCTTATAACTGACAAATGAAAAATTATTATCATAAATAAGATACGGAATAAAGTATAGAATCTCATAAAAATATTTTTAGTGCTTAAAAGGAATTTCAAAAAAGTGAGAAAAATAGGATTTTAATTCATTATATGGTTTCACAGAAGTGATTCAGTCTACTTTAAAGAATTTACTTGATAATAATTTTCTTTTATAAGCATTCAATGTAAATGTAATATAAAATTCAACAATCAAATTATTGAGGTGTACTAAAATTCCAAAAACATTTTATACGACAACATGGAGGAATAAATGGATTACGGCTAATGCTGGTACCATTGATGATTTTATTAACATTTTCGAAGCACTTGCCAAACAATTTAGAGAATGGAAGAAATGGGGGATTGAATTAAGTGATGATGGTGCTGTAGGGGATGATTATGCTGCGTTCATTACTGATGACATGGATATTGCCATAAGGGCAGGTTTTACCTTTACATATGTCGATGATGATGATGAAAATGAGTATCTTGAAACCCTATCAGGGAAGCATGTAAAAGTTCCCAAAGAAAAATTATGATAAAAAAGGTAAAAAATTCTATTCTTTCTATATTATCTCCCTCCCCCATGGTGCCCCCTCCTAAAAGAATGGAATTGAATGGTAAATTCAGAGTCTGATTTCAATGAAAAATTAATAGAAAAACGAAACAAAAACACGAACTCATAAAAACAGAATCCGAAAAAGTAAAAAAAGTTTTTCGATGAGATTTATATATATTTGATTTTTCTTCAAGAACTAAAAAAAGATAAGATTCGATAACAATCGCAGAACAAAGTCTTACTAATTACTACCTACTACTTATTAAATATTATTTTTTGTATTGATTAGTAGCAAAAAGAAGCTTAATATCGATTGTCTCGAACTTGTGCAGGAGCGGCTTCAGTTACTACTACTTTACTCGCAGCAGGACCTTTATCACCTTGAGTGATCTCAAATTCTACTTTATCGTTTTCATGTAATGTTGCAAATTCATCACCCTTCTTAACAATGGCAGAATGATGAACGAAAATATCTCCTTCTTCAGTTGCTATAAAACCAAAACCTTTACGGTTATCAAACCATTTAACTGTACCTTCAGTCATTTTTAAAACCAATTTTTAAAAAATTTTTTTGATCAGTTCATGTTGATCTATTTAATAAATTGAATTATGAAGTAAATATGTTACGCTCCGAGAATTTTAAATTAGCAAATATCATCTATAAAAAACCTTAGTAAAAGCTATAGCAGCCACCTAAAAAAAGGAACAGAGTTTATTATTTCGATAATTATTATCTCACTCCCCCGTGGTGCCCCCTCCTAAAAAGCTGGAATTGAATGGCTAATTCAGATTCTGATTTCAATGAAAAATCCATTGAAATAAATCAGATAGCTAGCATTACAAAAGCTAAAAGAAAATTGCAAGTTTAGGTAAATCTTTCAATTCAGCAACTTGACTAGTTGATTAAATCTGTGAAATTTGGAATTATTTTTAATCGTTATTCCTTTTCTTTATAATATGCTATAAATTTTTGTGGTTTATTCGCATAACCCTTTGTATCTAGTCCTCCTAATTGTTGAAATAATTTCTTAGATATGTTATTTTCTCCTATTCTTAAATATTTAAGTTTATTGAGAGATTCTAAACCATTAATCTCAGTAATTTGATTATTGTGTAACTCTAATGAAACTAAATTCGTAAGCTTCTCTAAACCTTTAATCTCAGTAATTTGATTATTATTTAAATCTAAGCGCATTAAATTCGTAAGCTTCTCTAAGCCTTTAATCTCAGTAATTTCATTATTAGCTAAAAACAATGAACTTAAATTCGTAAGATTTTCTAAGCCTTTAATCTCAACAATTCGATTATAGTTCAACCTTAATAATATTAAATTCTTAAGCTTCTCTAAATCTTCAATTTCAGCAATTTCATTAAAGCTCAAATCTAAATTTAATGATTTAATACTACCATGTAAGCCTTTAATTTGAGAAATCTTATTAATATTTTTTCTATCCAGATTTAAAAAATTCATTTTATACTCTTCATTGTAAATTATAAGAGTCTTTATTTTATTTACAGATACATACTTCTTCATTATTGATCACATAATTTTTGAAACTTCTTTACATGAATATTGAAATTTACCTATTAAAATAATATCATACTTGTGAAATAATAATCAATGCAATTCAAATTAAGGACAAGCACAAAACAGACGAATAATCATTACTTAGATGATGCAGTTATTATTGAAGGCCAAATCATTGGAATTGCGGATTTATCTGAAGAAACCTAAATTGAATAAACCAGGAAAGATCATTCTCTCTGAAAATGATATAGAATTTGAATCAACCTAAACTTTCAAATAATTTCTCTACATTACCTCCCTCCCCCGTGGAGCCCCCTCCTAAAAAATAAATTGATAACATGAAAACTAGCACGAAATTAGATGTAACCTAATAGATTTGAAAAAAATTCAAGATATGTTAAATAAAAAGTAGTTACTTTAATTCTTCAAGATTAAATTAAAGCTTCAGTTAAACTTTATGTCTCAGATATATTGCCTGTAATCTAAAGGCTTGATAAATATGGCCAATTGTGTGATGTATGATGAATCCAAACCAATCTTCGTATGTCACTTCTCTCCCAAAAGGGGATTTAAATGTATTTTTAAGATCTTCTTCCTTATATTTAGTTCTTACCTCTTCATAGGCATCAACAGCTTTACTAAACAATTCTAATAATTGTTCGTGTAAAGGTGCGGTGGATTCAGGATCTAACTTTAGTGTTGGTATATCTTTATTATCTGCATCAGGATTGGCCATTTTTTTCATTGCCCAATACAATAGGCTGATAGAATGTATAAATACATTGAGAGCCGTTTGCTCCCTTTTAAATAACGGATTTTTCATGGATTCCTCAAAATGTTTATCCTTTCGCTTTTCAAACAAACTTTTGGCATAATCATATACAAACTTCAAAGATTTGATACTTTCTGGCATAATTTTTAATATAGGATGTTTAAGTAAATAAATTTTTTGTTATAATTGAATAGAGCATTTCAGTGAAAAAAAAAACCTTTTTTTCTCATTGCTCATAGTTAAGACTTTCCCCTTTGCTTTTAAAAAGTTAATTTAGAATATAGAAATATGAAGGCAATAATAATAAATCCTTC
This sequence comes from Promethearchaeota archaeon, assembly GCA_019057775.1. The sequence goes on along the minus strand of JAHLWT010000174.1, from coordinate 5,854 downwards.
GTTGATAAGAAAAGGTAAAATTAGTTGTAAGGGCATATTCGAAACTACCTGAACCAAAAAGTATTGTCTCATTATAAAATAAATTAATTTGGCGAGTTGATATCAAAATATTTTTCCGTATCTACTGAAATTCATCCTTTGTTGAATAATCTGATTTCTTATAAAATCCTATAAAGATGATCAGGAAAATGATCAAATCTATTGCTTCTGCTAAAATAACGAATAATGATGAAGTACCAATAATGGATTGTATTAAGGGTCTTATTATTGATGAAATTAGATATAAACTGAAACCTATCATTAAAATGTACGTATTAACCTGAGAAAGACGCTTATTTCTCCAAGCAAAATTAAATAACCAAGCAATAGTAATCAGTGAAGGAATTACAATTATTGGATATACGTAACCAAACATTTCTCTACGTGGAATAATAATACCGACAATAATTTCAATAACAATAACTACTATGAGAATTCGAATATTAGTTTTATTTTGAGTTTTCTCATTAGATAATCCTTTAAATCTATCTTTAAGTGAAAGTGAAAATAATATCATGTGTATGCTGAGATAAATCATTGGGAGGAGATCAAAAATCGCGATAAAATAACGAGCCTTAAGCACTATGAAACTTAATTCTACATTTTGATAATAAACAAAATCACCGAATAAATCCAAACTTTTCCCGAATATAAGCAGTAAAAAAAATAATCCAAAGAGAAAAGGTATATCTGAGAAATATTGTGCTTCTTGTTTGAACCAACTATAAAAGGTATATATGGCCATTAAAGAAACAATAGAAATTCGCATTCCTATAATTAGGACAACTCCGAAAGCTCCTTCATGTACTTGGTAGGATTCAATTAGAGTAGACCAATTAAAAACATATAATAGGACAACAGCAATTACTCCTATTATTATACCGAATAATAATAAGAATAGATATATTCTTTTATTTTTTTGAAGTACCATAATTTTAATTTTTTCACCAATCTATAAAAAATAAACTAAGTTTCTCTAAAAGATTCAAAATCTCTCTATAAATTTTAAAGCAGAAAACATACTCCTTTTATCAGGCAATTAAAATTTGAATTTATCTATTTTTGATTCATATTTGGTTAATTATACTTTTTTTTCAAAAAAAATTGGAATAACCTAAAAGTAGTGAATATTAGCGTTTAAAAAAAAAATTATTAGAAAGAGAAAGTAGAATTATTCCACGAATGTTATCGCTTTTTTTAATGCTTTTTCTGCATCTTTGATGGTTGTTTCAATGATATCTGAAACACTCTCGAGTTGGTTTATTATTCCTATGCTTTGCCCCAATAAAACTGCTCCATTGTCCATATCACCTTGAAAAACTGCGAAAGCAGCATATGCTTCTTTTCTTAATTCTTCGGCAATGTCTTCCTTTGATATAGCATCTCGATGTTCCTGCTTTACTTTTTCTTCAGCCATTTTTTCTTCTTTATTTCGTACCAATCCTTTTGATAGGGAATATTTGTTCTTCCATAGCCTAATGGATCCGAGAGTTCCCGTTCTCACAATAGTATCTTGAGCTTTAGCAGGTGGTACTACATTTTTATATTTTTCATGAAATTCACTATCATGAGATGCTATAAATCTCGATCCCATTGCAATTCCTCCTGCTCCTAGAGCTAAAGCTGCCGCCATACCTGCTCCTGTTGCAAATCCACCACACGCAATTTTTGGAATATCTGGATGTTTTTGCTGTACCTGCTGCAATAAAACCAAACCACCAACTTTTTCATATGCTTGGTGGCCTCCCCCTTCAAAACCTGTCACAACAAGCCCATCACATCCCGCTGAGACACATTTATCTGCTAACCAAAGCGCAGGGGCAACATGAAAATGTTTAATCTGTGTGTTTTCCCTTAATTTCTGGAAATCTTTGTTTTGGGGCATTCGTGATGCTGAACCCGCACTGGTGAGAGCATATAGGCATTGTTCTCTCAATTTGGGATTTCCCATTATATGCTTTGCAGTTTCCGAAATAAATTTGTCACAATCTACTGTCAGCCTCGATGTTCTGATATTAAACCCAAAAATCCCATCAGTATGCTCAACTACATAATCAAGATTTTTTTTCATAGCAACTATTGCAGTTGCTTCCCTACCATCCATAGATTGGTGAGCATGAGAGATCATGCCAAGTCCACCAGCTTCTGAGACCGCTATTGCTAATTCGGTTGTTCTGAAAGGCCCCATCGCGGCACTTGCGATTGGATGTTTTATTCCAAACATTTCGGTAATATTAGTTTTTAATGTCAAAATTATACACCTCTATTCTAATTGAATTGGAGTCTAAATAAAAGTATTCTGTTATAATTAAAATTTTTCTCACGGTATATGTAGTAAATACGTGGGTAAATAAAAAGTATAGAATAAATAAATTTTGTTATTATTATATAATTCCCAGTCAGAATATCTCATTATTTATACAATTTCTGCTTCATAACTTTTACGTTTCCTTTTCCTGCCAATCAAGATCGAAATATTTTATGTAACTTTTCATTTTGTTTTCAAAAATAAAAAATTAAATGAAATAAAATAAATTAAAAAATTAGCAAAATCTTTTTTAAGAAAATACAATTCTGTTAAGAGTGACTATAAATGCCAATAACGCCACTTCACTATCCTATCGCATGGGGGCTATCAAAACTCGACAAGAGACTGAATCTACCAGGATTAATTGTCGGCTCTTTTATACCTGATATCGAAGTACCCTTTTTATTCATTTTTTTTTCTGGGGTGCTTCCTGATCATCTTGTTCTGCACAGTTTGTTAGGTGCAATTACAATAGGAACTATCATCTCGATGTTCGTAACTGTTTATCTGTACCCAACTCTGACATCTTTATTCTTTCATCTCGATAGAGCAAAAATAAAAAAGGTATGTAGATTATCTCCGGCTCTTATTTTATCATGTATGCTAGGAAATGTATTACACATCTTTTTAGACATCCCGATGCATCCATTCAATCCCGTACTATGGCCATTTGTTGATCCTTATAGCATTGTAGGGATATTAATTATAGCTTTTACAATAGAGGGAGATATAAGTTCAGGATTTCTATATGCAAGGATTTTAGTAAATATTCTGATGATTTCAATTATGGGAATGCTACTTGCTATCATCATTGTTAAAAATAAGAAAAATTTGTGGGAGCGCCTTTTAATAGGAAAACCTTATTCGAATCCTAAAATGGAAATATAATGAAAATTATAACCATAATCCGTCTAGAATTTTTTCACTGTCATTAATCCATAGACAAAATTCCGGCAAATAAATTTGAATAGTTATTTTTTTAATATCATGGCTCTCCTTTCTTTTGGCAATTTTTCACTGGCATACCTTAAAATTAAACGTGGGAAGGTTCCTTTATTGTTTATTAAGTAGTTATATATTACTTGGGGCTTATATTTTGAACATGTCTTAAGGAGCCATCCTACACCTTTTTCAATATAGGGCTGTCCTGAATATTTTAGCATTTTTTCTACAATTCCAAATACATAGCTCTCATCAAAATCTTTCTTTAACATTGCAAGTTTAAGGAGTATAACCATTGAAGCACGTCGGATCCACATGTACTCAGAATTTGACCATTCATCTACCGTTTTTTTTGCAAGAGATTCATTTCCTTTTTTACCTAAAAATGGTCCTAATACTCTAACACATGTACTATCACAGAGACTCCAAGTATAGCAGTATTGAGCATATTCTTTTCGAAATAAATCAATAGTTTCACTCGAAAATTGTTTTTTAAATTTGTTTAAAAAATGAAGAGCAGCAAACTTTTCATCTTCTATATTAGTTCTTATCAAAATTTTGAATACTTCAATTGCTTCTTCATAAGAACAACTAAATGTATTAAAGGTAGATTTTACTATTTGCTCGAGTAATGGAAATTTTATCCCATAAATAATGTAATCTTGTATGTCTAGATTTAAAATTTTATACATTCTTGTTTTCTGTGCATCAGTTAACACTGGAGCGTTTTTCTTTAAACTTTTCTTTATTTCCTTTGAAATTTTCTCAACATTATTCATAAAAATTTATCTAATCCTTTTCTTAGGTTTAATTCTTTAGTTTTATCTAAATATGGTCTAACAAATTTAATAATTTCGGGCTTAAAATTTTGTAATTTAGATAACTCCCCTCTTTTGTAAACATCTAATATTGATTCTTCCAAGTTATTCAAATTTAATCCAGCCCACATCATTGTTTTATTAGATTTTCCTGTTTTCAGATTATCGAGATATACTTTATTCAATAACAATTCAGAAATTTTGTAATTCCACTTGCGAAAATCTTTAGGAATCCATCTTTTAATTCGTATTGATAAATCATATTTTTCACTATAATACAATAGCTTAAGATGAAGGGTTTTAACATAATCCGAAGGAGGCTGCATTTGTCCTTTATATAAATTCAGAAGAGGTTTAACAATATTGTTATACTTACTATTTTTTAATTTCTTAAGAAAAAATTCTGCTTGAGAATCCCGCATAGTCAACCCAGGAGAAAACAATAGAAAATCTGCTCCAGCTTCTTTAGATTTTCTTATGACATCTTCCATATTATTCTCAGAATCTTCTAAGAATGGAATAATAGGCATGAAGTAAGTTCCAACTTGAATATTGGGAGCTTCATTCTTAATTGTTTTTAAAGCTCTAAGGCGTTCTGATGGTTTCGAAGAATGAGGTTCTAAAAATTTCGCTAAAACTTCATTTGTAGTTGTTATTGAAAACCCTATAGTGCACCAAGTATCTCCGGCTATTTTTTTTAAAACATCTAAATCTCGTATTATTAATTTTGACTTGGTGGCGATGTTTAAAGGAAATTTATGTTTAGCTAAGACTTGTAGAACTTTTCTGGTATTTTCTACTTTCTTTTCTATTGGCTGATATGCATCATTTACTCCGCCAGGACCAACAACATCGGGTAATAGCTTTCTTGCTCTTTTAATTCTAAGATCTAACATTTTATCAATATTAGTCTTAATTATGACTTCATTTTCAAAATTCTGCTGAAGAAAATAACGATCACTTCTCGCATCACAATATATACATGCATGTTGGCAACCAGAATATGGATTTATAGTATATTTCGCCCAGAACCAGGAATCGGGGTATTTTAATTTATTTAAAGCTGTTTTAAACTCTTTATAGGTATATCTAACCATTCTTATGAAAACTATGTCAGTATTGGCTATAATAAAATAAAGAATTTAAGATTAATGAAGGAATAACATAGGTTTAAAGAAATGAAAAACCGCAAGTCTCTAATATATAAAAGTAGTGAATGATTAAAAGATCGTGAAACCATCCTTTCACGGTGTTGTATTGTTGGTTCTACATAGTGGTAGAAACCCCGAACATATGACCAAATGAAAGTTGGCGAGAAGAAATAAAAATTTTTTATTCGATTTCTATTGCTGTATATAGTATTATATTAAGAGAAGGAATGTTGGAGATGTAAATGCTTGTTATATAATTGGATATATGGAATTTATATATATATACTTTTTAAATCTAGAACATATATCAAGAAGATCCCTAATATTGCTGAAGGATAACCAATAAAACGACCAATACATAGTCTTACCTTACCTACTTTTATTGTGTGCCCCTTAAAATGTTTACATTCTGGATGGTTGCTTAAAAATAATGGAAAAAAGCTTTTTAGGGTAAGTAATGCACCATTTAATATACTTTCGGTTATTCTACTTTTTTCGATAGATTTACCCTTTGATTTCATTATAGTTTCAATAATCGTTCATTCTTCAATTCTGTATTAAGAAGACACCAAATTGGATACTATAAAAATCAGTAT
>JAHLWT010000173.1 GCA_019057775.1 Promethearchaeota archaeon | reverse complement strand
AGTCAGGCTTTAGTGAAGAATTAAAAAATCTATCCAGCCAAAGAAAAGATATCCTCCTTTTTGATTGACGGGAAAGAAAAAGCAAGGTGGCTTTTAGACCCCCTTCAGGAATGCCCTTTTAACGCACTTCAATTTTCGAAAAAACGGCAATTACGACGTTTTTTTTAGCCTTTTTTGACCTCCCCGAAACTATATAACCCTTACAGGAAGCCATTTTTGGATTTTGAGAGAGTGAAAATAGTCTAAAAAACACTCATTTTGCGAGGGTAAAAGTATAGGTTGAGGCAAAATTCGCCCGTATAATCGAAAATACGCAACCCACCTTTAAAACCTCTATTTTACAAGGCTTTCCTGCCCTCAATTTTCCTATTTTTAACTTTCCTTTAAAATCTCCCATTAACCAGTCGGATTAATCATTGCTCCTTCAGAGGACATATACGACAGGGAACGTTCCTTTACGGATATTTTTAAAATAAATTCTTTACAAATTTAAAAAAAAATGATAAAGTATTAGACAGGTAAGAGGTCATACCACAAGATAACATACCTCATAATAAAATTAATATACTACAGGTGGTTTTAAAATGAGTTTCGAAATAATAAAAAAGGAATCTACTTTAGAAGTAATTGTTCAACAGATAAAAAACCAAATAAAAAAGGGTATTTTAAAACCCGGAGAAAAACTGCCTTCCGAAAGAGAGTTGGCTTCTCTTTTAGGAATTAGTCGAGCTTCGGTTCGAGAAGCGATTAAAGCACTGTCGTTTTCTGGTTATCTCGAGGTAATTCAAGGGAAAGGAACCTATGTTTTAGAGATAGCTACCCAATATGATGAAATCGTTAATTTTTTTTCGGAATTCTCTAATTATTCTTTAGATTATCTCATGGAAGCAAGAATTATGTTAGAAGGTGAGTTTGCTCGATTAGCAGCTGCAAATGCAAGCCAGGAAGAAATCGATGTAATTGAAAGGGTTTTTAATGAAATTTGTAATTCTAAGGATACAAATACCTTTTTCGTTAAAGATTTGCAATTTCATTTAACCATAGCTAAAGCAACCCATAATCCCATCATGAATGGATTAATGAAAATTATAGTAGAAATGCTGTATAAAGAAACTCAGAAGATTATTGAAATATCCGAAGATACCAGGGAAAATACCATTGAAACTACTAAGGATTTGGTCAAGGCAATTAAACAACGAGATGCCGAAAAAGCGAAAGAATTGATGAGCAAACATATTAGGAATATTAGAGTATCTTTAGAATAACATTAAGCTCACCAACGATGAACATATTGAATCTTTTCTTTTACATAAATAAATAGAAAGATAGTACTTCGGCCTGGATGAAATGGGGGAAAAGGATAAAGCAGTTAAACACTAACTTTGATATGAGAGGCATTAGAAGTAAATCTACTTATTTATATAGAAAAATTGGAGGACAAAAAGGAAGACCGGCAAAGAAATCAGACATAATCAACATAGGTGAGGCAAATCAAGTACTACTAGCGATAAAGGAAAAATTGGAGCTAGTTTGTGAATGCACTGCAACTGAACAACAGGGGGTGATTATAAGAAATATTTTTTTTATGTAAGATTCTTATAAATAGTATGTTTTAAAAAATTTTAAAGGAGCATAATTAAAATGAAAAGATTTAACAAAATTACATTATTACTATTAATGGTAGTAATGTGCTTGTCTTTAGCATCATATCCAGCGCTAGGACAAGAGGGAACCGACAAATGGAAAATAGGCATAATGACTAACACGGTTACGCAAAACGAGGAAGAGTACAGGGCAGCACAAAATGTTCTTGCCAAATACGGGGAGGAGCATGTAATTCATATGACTTTCCCGGACAAGTTTATGGATGAGCAGGAAACTACAATAGCTAATTTGGTAAGTATGGCTTCAGACCCGGATCTAAAAGTGTTGATTATCTGCCAGGCATGTCCGGGTACTGCACCGGGTATAGACAGTGTGAAGGAAATAAGGGACGACCTTCTTATCTTAGTAGGACAGCCCCAGGACGACCCGCCGGTTATATCAGCCAGAGCTGATATAATACTGCAGTTGGATGAGATGGGAATGGGTTATGCGATACCTGCCCAGGCTAAGGCTCAGGGAGCAGAAGTTTTTGTTCACTATTCATTCCCGAGACATATGTCCTACCCTCTTCTTTCCGCAAGAAGGGAGTTAATGAAGGAAGAGTGCACAAGGATTGGGCTTGAGTTTGTAGATGCTACAGCTCCCGACCCCACCGGCGACGCAGGAATTCCAGGATCTCAACAGTTTATCCTGGAAGATGTTCCGAGAATGGTTGCGAAGTACGGCAAGGATACAGCTTTCTTCAGCACAAACTGCTCACAGCAGGTGCCGATGATTAGCGCTGTAGTGGATACAGGAGCTATCTATCCGCAGCCCTGCTGCCCATCACCCTTTCATGGATTCCCATCGGCTCTAAATATAGGAATACCCGAAGATAAGAAGGGTAATATCGACTATGTGGTATCCGAGATTACCAGGATAATGGCTGAAAAGGGCATGACTGGAAGAACCTCCACCTGGCCGGTGCCGGTTAGCATGATGTTTATCGAAGGCATGGCAGAATATGCTAAGGCTTGGATTGAAGGAGAAACCGACGGTAAAATGGATATTCCTAAATTAACTGAGAAGTTCAGGGAGTATTCAGGAGTTGAAGTTAACCTGACCAAACTGGAAGAAGGCGGCATAATTTATGACAACTACCACGTAATATTGCTTGATTTCCTTAATTTTTAGGATAAACTGAAACAGACATCCAAAGATAGAAAAGGTAAGGTTGCTGTAAAAGGCAACCTTACCTTTTGATTGATTTAGAAAAGGTGGTGACCTGAATGGCAACAGAGTACGCACTACAAATGAAGAATATCGAGAAGGATTATTATGGGAATAAGGTTCTAAAGGGAGTGGATTTATTAGTTAAACCCGGGGAAATACACGCGCTCATTGGAGAAAACGGCGCCGGTAAATCGACGCTTATGAATGTGCTTTTTGGCATGCCGGTGATACACTCTACAGGTGGGTTTACAGGTGAAGTCTATATAGGCGATGAGAAAGTAGACATAAAATCACCAAATGAGGTAATTAAAATGGGTATTGGGATGGTACATCAGGAGTTTATGCTCATACCCAATTTTACAATTACTGAAAATATAAAACTCAACAGGGAGATAACAAAGGATAACTTTGTAAGCAGACTATCCAGAAAAGAAGAATTAAAGACCCTGGATGCAAGGTCAATGAGTAATGATGCAAGAAAATCCCTGAATACGCTAGGACTTGGCATTGAAGAATGGGTAACGGTGGCAGGGCTTCCTGTGGGACATATGCAGTTTGTGGAGATTGCCAGGGAGATAGACAAAACTGGGATTAAGCTTCTGGTGTTTGATGAACCCACTGCGGTGCTTACCGAAAGCGAAGCCGATATCCTTATAGCTGCTATAAAAAAATTTGCGGCAACAGGAATAGCCATTCTTTTCATAACCCACAGGTTGGACGAGGTTATGCAGGTGGCGAACAATATTACTATCCTAAGGAATGGTGAGCTGGCAGCGACCAGAAAAAAAGAAGATACAAATGTAATGGAACTTGCCGAAATAATGGTGGGAAGAAAAATAGATATAACCGACAAGTCTGAACAAACTGAGGATCATGGAGATAAAGTGGTCATCCTGGAAATAAATAATTTAAATGTTGATATGCCCGGAGAAAGGGTAAAGGGTATAGATTTAGAAATCACCGAAGGTGAAATCTTTGGGATTGGAGGACTTACCGGCCAAGGCAAGGTAGGTATTGCCAACGGAATTATGGGACTTTACTCAAGCGGCGGCGAAGTTTCCTTAAAAGGCGAAAAGTTTGAACTTAACAATACTAAAGGCGCTTTAAATAAAGGTTTGGCCTTTGTCTCAGAGGATAGGAGAGGGATAGGATTATTATTAGATTCTTCAGTAGAACTCAATATCGTAGTTACCACCATGCAGGTTAAAGATAAGTATTTGAAAAGAATTGGTTTATTTGACCAAATAGATAGCAAGGGAATTAGAGAACATGCAGCTAAAATGATAAAGGAGTTGGACATAAGGTGCATGGAACCCCAGCAGTTGACAAGACAGCTCAGCGGGGGCAATCAACAGAAGGTGTGTGTTGCCAGGGCTTTAACTCTGGACCCCGAGGTGCTGTTCGTATCCGAGCCAACCCGGGGGATAGACATAGGAGCAAAAAAACTGATCCTTGATTTACTGGTAAAACTGAACAAGGAATTGGGAATGACCATAGTCATGACCTCCAGCGAACTGGTCGAGCTTCGCAACATATGCAACAGGATAGCTATAATTTATGACGGAAAAGTTGAGGGCATTCTTAAACCCAACGATAGCGATATGAACTTTGGATTAATGATGACAGGAGAATATCGAAAGATGCAAAGTAAGGAGACCATATAATATGATTGAAGTTATTAAGAAATATTTAAATATGTTTGGTCTTCCGAGGCTTATAATTACATTGCTATTTATTACTGTTTGCATAACAGCAATTGTTATAAAACTCCCAGTTTACTTAATAGCTTCTGATGTAATCAGAAGGTTTGGTATGTTTGGTATCCTGGCTCTGGCTATGGTGCCGTCTATACAATGTGGCACCGGTCCAAACTTTGCACTGCCTATAGGCATAATATGCGGGTTGTTAGGCAGCCTTTTGGCAATCGAGTTTGGGCTGACTTCAAAATACCTCGGTTATGGCTTCATCTCAGCAATACTTATCTCAGTGCCTTTTGCAGTCCTGTCCGGGTGGGTATACGGAATGCTTCTCAACAAGATAAAGGGTTCTGAGATGTTAGTGGCGACATATACCGGGTTTTCAATTGTTTCCTTTATGCAGATAGGCTGGGTAATACTGCCCTTTAAACATCCGAAAATGGTATGGCCAATTGGACGGGGCCTAAGGGTTACAATTTCACTGGATGCAACCTTCGGAAAGGTGCTTAACAGGTTATGGGGTTTTAGCATCGGGGAGGTTTATATCCCAACAGGTCTGCTGCTCTTCTTTTTTCTCTGCTGTGCTCTCGTCTGGATTTTCTCAAGAAGCAAAAAGGGAATTGCGTTAAAAGCGGTAGGGGATAATCCAAAATTTGCTGTTGCATCAGGTATAGATGTAGACAAGAATAGAATCTTAGGGACAATTTTGTCGATGGTCATAGGTGCTATAGGTATTATAGTATATTCACTAAGCTTTGGTTACATGCAGCTGTATTTGGCTCCACTCTATATGGCTTTCCCGGCTGTTGCCATGGTTCTAATTGGTGGAGCTACGACTAAAAAGATAAAAATATCCCATGTGCTTCTAGGGTCCTTTTTATTCCAGGGTTTACTAACGGTTGTTCTGCCGGTAGCTAATCAGATATTTCCCGAAGGGAATCTGTCAGAGGTGATTAGAATGATAGTACAGAACGGAATAATATTATATGCACTTACTAAAGTTGGGGGGGGAGCATAATGGCTGAAGTTAGCGAGGTCAAAACTAATAAAACAAATAAAAATAACAGATCTTTTAGTGTCAAGAAATTTCTATTTGACAGGAGTGTACCACTTCTGTTCATGGTTATCTGTTTGTCGGGAGTCTATTTCTCAAAGCTACCCTTATTATTTATAGTGAGTACATTGCTGAAAAGAATAACAAGAAACTCCTTCATGGTCCTTTCCCTTGTCCTACCGGTAATAGCCGGTGTTGGTCTCAACTTCGGAATAGTCATCGGAGCTATGGCAGGACAATTTGCGATAATTACCGTAACACACTTTAAAGTTTCCGGTTTTCCCGGATTCATGTTGTGTATTCTACTGGCGATACCGATAGCGATAGTTTGTGGGATTTTAACCGCTATGCTTCTTAACAAAACTAAAGGTCAGGAAATGATTTCCAGTATGATTGCGGGGTTCTTTGCCAATGGAGTGTATCAGTTTATTCTTCTCTTCCTGGTTGGGACCTTAATACCCCTCAGGAATAAGGCCCTTGTATTGAGCAGAGGTATAGGCATCAGAAATAACGTAGATCTATCAACTGCGACGGGAATTAAATATTCCCTTGATAATGTACTTAAGTATCCGATGTTTCATGTCTTAGCGGTTGTATCTGCAGTAGTTATAATAGTTATCTGTATAGATTATTATATAAAAAGAAAAAAAAGGGCGGATGGTTACAGTAATTTCAAATATCTTGGCCCTCTGATAACAGCAGGATTAGTCCTTGCAGTGAGTATGATGGCAATTAAAACCAATTCTCCGCTGCTAATCATTAAACTTCCTATTGTCACTTTTTTGATTATAGCAATGTTGTGGATGTTCAACGTTTTAATTATGAAAACCAAATTAGGACAGGATTTTAGATCGGTTGGGCAGGATATAGGTATTGCAAAGGTTACAGGAATAAATGTTAATAGAGTAAGGACAATCGCTATTACCATATCAATACTGCTTGCCTCGTGGGGTCAGGTCATTTTCCTACAAAATATAGGAGTCCTATCAACTTATGGCAGTCATGTTCAGACAGCTCTATTCTCTATCGCTGCCATACTTTTGGGAGGAGCATCAGTTATCAAGGCAACCAGTGGACAGGCAGTCCTGGGTGTAATTCTCTTTCACACACTGTTCATAGTATCCCCTAAAGCTGGGAATAATCTTTTCGGAGATGCTCAGATAGGAGAATTTTTTAGAGCCTTTGTCTCATATGGTGTTATAGGAGTAGCAATAGGACTCCACGAATGGAACAAAATAGTTCGAGCGGCTAGAAGTAGAAGGCAACTTGATGCCTAGGCATACAAGCAATTCGTATTAATACCGATACTGCGTGAACCTTTAGAAAAACAGGGTTAAACCCTAAGTACCCCCAAAGTGGCATAATTAGTGGTGTTGAGCCTACTGAAAACCCGAATAAAAGGAGCACTTGATGACAGGATTGATAAAAAAAATATAAAAAATAAATTGAAGGAGGATAAAAATGCTAAATATAAAATATACTAATAAGCTTTGTGAGGTAATGGTTAAGAATGATGTTGATGCTATGATGATTGGCCCTTCAGTTGATTTGGAATTTTTAACTGGTTTTAATCCACATGTCTGTGAAAGATTTCAGGCATTCTTTATTTTATCAAACGGCGAATGCTTTCACATTTCTCCACAACTATATTTAGAAGAAGCGGAAAAATACTTAGATAACCGTACGGATATTTTTATGTGGAAGGATAGTGATATTTTTGTAGATGCTATAATGCTTGCAAGCCAGAAATATCACTTGAATGGCAAGACCATTGCTATCAATAATGCTATTAGAGGGGTAGATTTAATTGATATCAAAGAAATGCTAAATGCAAAGTTTATTAACGGACACGATATTCTAGAAAATCTTAGAGTTATTAAAGATAATAATGAAATCATAAAATTAAGAGAAGCTGCAAAAATAGCTGATGAAGTTATGGGGGAAACCATTGATTATATATCCCCCGGTATAACAGAGGGAGATATCAAGAAAAAAATAGAAGAACTATTTATGCAAAAAGGAGCAGAAGGATTAGCTTTTAAGCCAGGGGTTATTTCAGGTCCTAATAGTTCAAAACCTCATTACAATAAGGATTTAAGAGTTATTGAAGAAAAAGATATTATTATTTTAGATATTGGATGTAAATATAAAGGCTATTGCTCTGATATTTCCAGAACAGTATTTGTAGGCGGAATAACCGATGAAGAAAAGAAGGTCTATGATATTATTTTAAGGGCAAATGAAGCAGGAGAAAAAATGGCAAAACCAGGTGTAATAGCAGAAGACCTTGATAAAGCATCAAGAGATATAATTGAAAGCGAAGGCTACGGCCAATATTTTCTTAATAGAACGGGTCATGGTATCGGTATTACTGTTCATGAAGCCCCCTATATAAGAACCGGAAACAAACAGAGACTTGAAAAAGGAATGGCATTTAGTGTAGAACCAGGTATCTATATGCAAAATAAGTTTGGTATGAGAATTGAAGATATCGTTGTAGTTGGAGCAGATGGACCTGAAGTACTAAATAATTTTACAAAGGAAATAATTGTGATAAAGTAAAATGTTCCAAAGGAAGCACTAAGCAATCCTACAAATGTTAGAACAAAAGAATTTATACAAAAAATTTTATAAAATATTATTTTTTATATCCTGATAAGATTGCTAATCGATTACTAAGGGGAAATATTAATATATGAAAAGGGAATATATCAATGGTTAATGGTTATGCAGGAAAGTTGTTAAGAGTTTTTCTGGGTGAGAGGAAGGTTAAAGAAGAAAATTTAAATTTTGATGAAT
>JAHLWT010000172.1 GCA_019057775.1 Promethearchaeota archaeon | reverse complement strand
AAAGTCGTTTTCCTTAGCCTGCCCTTTTTTATTCTCAAACTATATTTTAAAAAATGGGATGTGTCTCCATTTATATTTATTATATTTATTACTAATAGTCGAAAAAGCCTGGGGAAGTATTCTCAACTATCTACGATTATTATTTTCTTCCTTAAAGGTAAGTGAGGAATGGGAAATATTAACACAAAGTAATTAAATGTATTATAGAAAGCTTCAATTCTACATTTTTTCTTAAATCCCAATAAATCTTTTAAAACTATCTCACCTGTCTTAATATTTTCTAAAGAATCTGAAAGGACAGTATCATAGATAGGATGACCAGAGAAATATAGTTTTTCCCAATCTATCTTGCCAAAATTTAGTGTAAATTTGTATGATTGCAAAGAGTACCATAATTGAAGCATCTTTTGATTATCAGAAGTCCCATCAACCAATACTTCAAGTACTAGTAGGGCACATGACTTGTAATTATCCTCAACATATTTCCGGAAGGTTGAATGTAAAGATGTTTCATATCTTTGTGCTAAGTGAATTGCGCTTCCCAATCCAAGAGGAAAATCTTTTAGTTCTTTAGTAAATCTATCAATTTGAAACTGAATTAGAGAAGCACCAAGATTAGCTTCGCTTTCAAGCCCAGTAGATACTCTTGGATCTATCGAATAATCAGTATCCACATGTGGATTATAAATTCCTTCGTGCCATGGTAAAATGCGGTGAGATACTTCGTGGTAAGTAACAAATGTCTTTTGTGCCGGGTGAATATTTGGATCCACATATATTACTTTTTGTTTAAAATCTATAAGTCCTCTGATTTTTGAAAGAGCATTTTTTAAGATATTTAATCCTTTCCCCATCCAATTTTCTTTATATTTAGATAAATCTAACTGTCCAATTTCTACTAACTTACTACAAGCAACAATATCTTCCTTTGGAATAGGTAGTTTATCGCCCACGCCAGCAGCTTTTAATAGAAGCTTAACTTGTTTTTTTATTTCAGAGGTACTTTCAGTTGTAAGGGAACTTTCGGTTGAAATTCTCATTTATTATTTCCTTTTTTCGCTGCGAAGAAATCTTAGATATTTAACTAACTCCTCTGCTTCTTCTCGTGTTATTTTTTTATCCTTCAATAAACTAAAAGCAATGCCCCCCGTTTCTCCCTTCGTACTTTCTTTTTTAGGAATAGTGTATCCCGCTGCTGTTAATAAATCCCCGTAAGGGACCTCGTAAAAATTAGCTAATATATATAATTTATGTGGCGATGGTGACTTTACATTGTTCTTCTCAAGTTGATTTAAATATCCATTAGATATATCTGTTCCACCCTCTACTTCTCTTAAGGTTAAACCCTTTGTGTTTCTGCACTTTCTTAACAGCTCTGCCAATTTTTGTCCCATAATATACCTCCTTTCTCCCAACTCACACATTTATTATATACAGTGTTGCTTTGAAAATCAAGCAAAATATTTGCTTGCAAGAGCATATCTTGCTTGACAATCCAAGCAGAACATGTTATTATGTTAATGTTAATAATAAAAACTCAGAAAAGGGAGGTGATTAGTAATGCCAAAAGAAGATGTAGAGAAAAACTACCCCGGTAAGGAGAAAAATAGAATTTCCCTTACAGTAAGGCACGGCGGACAATCTGTAGGGTTAGAGTTTAACATTCATCAAAAGATAAAAAAGGTGTTGGATGAAACTCTTAGGGAGTTTAAGGAAAGATACGGACTCCAACCACCCGCAAATGACTTGCCTTATCTCCGATATGGGACCCTAGACCTAACCGATCTCGGAAAATCTTTAAAGGACTATGAGATTCCTGATAAGGCTGTACTGGACCTACTGTTCCAGCATCGGGGTGGATGAGTTTATGAAGGGGGTGGGCTGTTAGAGCCCGCCCCACGTTTTTCCAAGAGGTTTTTTTATGAAAAAAAATAATCAAAATCTATATAGAAAGTTTAAGCTAAATAAGGTGTTTATTCCACAATATATTCTTCGTGAGACGGAAGAATACCTTCGGAAACATGGATTACGAAGGCACGAAGGAATGGTATTGTGGTCTGGAATAAGACTTGAGAAACATACAGCTATAATAAAAAATTGTATACATCCACAACAATACTCCACACCAATAAGCTTTGATGTTCCTCTATATGAATCACAAAGAATAAATATTCTTCTTGAGCAGAGGAAAGAGGTTATTATCTCTCAAGTGCACACTCATCCTGGTGGTGCTTTTCATTCTCACACAGATGATAATTTTCCTGTTACCTTCATTATAGGTCTTTTTTCTATAGTTGTACCAGACTTCTGTAAAGGTGGATTAAGGAATCTCTTACAGTGTAGTACATGGGAACATATTGGCCTTGGAAAGTGGAAAGAGCTTAAATTTAATGAAATAAAAGAAAGATTTATTATCATTAAAAGGAGGACGTCTAATGAATATTAAGTTACCCGATAACTTTGTTGAAGAGTTCTACAGTAGAACTCTTTTATTTTCAAAATATTCTGTAGGTTCAGGAAAGGACTTAGAATATTTTACGAGACTTAAATCTATAGAGGTAGCTATCACCGGACCTAAGGAAATACTCCAAACATTTAATGGTCAACATATGCTTTTTATGATTGCAAATTTACTATCACGATTTTGCCTATCAATTGATCTTGTCCTTCCGTCTGACACTAAAACTACTATAAAGTTCCCTTTTGCTAAAAAAGACTATCTGTCAGCTTGCTTAGAAAGTCTCTGTAAAAAAATAAATCCTTGCCTGAGCCTGGAAAAGGGAAATAAACAAAAAAGATATGATATAGTCATCGCTATTGGCTCTTGCGAAACAGATTTAGGTAGAACAATTTTTATTAATTCCGATGGATGGATTGCTTATGTTAATACTCAAGGGAATCCTCTTGACTGGGTAAGCAATAATCCTAATCCTATCGGAGCCCAGACAGCAGCATGTATTGGTGCGGCAGAAGCTTTCAAAGCTATGTTTAGTACATTTAAGGAGAGCAATCCATACAACACAATTGCAGAAGGCTCTATCGTCTTTTCCACTTTTGATTATGGTTTTAAAAATAACCCTATGATAAATCCTCGATTACCTACTTCTATTTTTATAGATACACTAGATTTGATAAGTCTTGGGGCTATAAATTCAGGTACTTTATACACATTATGTGCTATTCCTGGACTCAAAGGAAATCTTATATTAGTAGAACCCCAAAAGCTTGAAATATCAAACCTTAATCGCTATCTTCTTACTATGGCAGAAGATGCCATTCTTCAAAAATCTAAGATAGAGGTAGCAAGGAAGTTTGCAGATAATTATTTGGGTGTAAAATCTGCTTTCTCTGTAAAATATCAAGAGTTAAAAAATCCTAGAAAGGCGTTTGGAATGGATTTAACTGTGGTTGGTGTAGATAATAACGAAAGTCGCTGGGAAATCCAGAAAGATTTGCCAAAAGTTCTTCTTTGCGGAGGTACTGAAGTGTCAAAGATTCAAATTTCAAGGCATGATAATATTTCGGAAAAAGCATGTCTCGGTTGTCTTTATCCCAAAACTATAGAATCCTCCCAATTTATACCTACAGTTTCTTTTATCTCAGCATTTAGTGGGGTACTCCTTGCCGCGGAAATTATAAAAGAAAGGGTAGAGAATTTCAAAGATTTTTGTTTGGATAACGTCCTCAATATAGATGCCTTAAGTATTTCTCACTATCAAGTTCGCCAGCTTGGGAAATCTCCAGACTGTGCCTGTAACTGTGGAAAATTTACCTAACAAAGTTTGGTAAGATAGAGCGTATCTGAGGGTCAAATCTTTATTATCGACAAATTATATTTGATTCTTTTAAATAAATCCTTCAAGTTAGTATTATTAAGTATTTTCCCTCTTTACCTTTTTCTTCTCACGCTAACGGTGCCACAACCTCTAACCCCTTATGAAAATTTAGAAAAAGTTACCGGATTACTGAGCATTAACATGTGTCTATTTATTCCACTCATTTTGATTTATTTTTTCTCTTGAAATTAGTTAAAAATTAATGGATGGAATTAGAGGGGAGGATTATGGGGTCAGGTCTTTCAATATCACTTTCAAACATAAGACGCCAAGGAAATCAGTAAAGTCTTTCTCATCAAGGAAGAACGCCTGCCTGGCATTTCCTCTGGAGGTGATGTGATAAACTGCACCTTTAAATTCTATCCGTAATGGTCTGGTCATGTTGCCAATATAGCTATCCTTTGTTATATTGCAATACCTGACCCTCTAATTCCTTTCAACCTTAAAAAAGAAGGCTATTTCCATGATTATGTCAAACACGCCGTTAAGGAATACGTAAGGGGTGATTACCATATTCAATCTATCGAAGGTTTTTGGTCAAGGCTAAAGAATAGCATTTCTGGTACCCATATTTGGGTATCAAAAAAACATTTGCAAAAATATATTGATGAATTTGCCTTTAGGTATAATCAAAGAGGAAATGGAAATTTTATGTTTTTTGAGCTTTTGACTTACCTAAACAAGCCTTACGAATCAATTCATTAAAATCCTTACAATGATTAGGATTTAACTCTTCTTTTTTAAATTTTTTTCCCTTTTCTTCAAATTTTATCTTTTTCCATTCTATTTGACTTTCACGATATTTTAATTTTCCTTCTTTTAATTTTAGCTGTTTTAAGGAATTTTGAGATATCTTCTTGTTTTTCATGTAATTCCTCCAAATGTATTATCGTTTCATTATCAACTTTATAAATTCCCTCTTTATCTATAATCCATGCATCTGTTTCCCGCCCTACGCCTCCAGCCATTTCGGCTCTCTTTTTTGCTTCAAATGTAATTCTCAAAGCTTCTTCTTCAGGCAAATTCGGAGAAAACCTATAAAATGCAAATACTGGGTCGCTATGTCTGTCTCCAACTCCAATACCACAGAATCCTAATGCATCGAAAACGACGCATCTTCCTGGTTCACAAATTCTATAAAGATGAGAATCCTCATCGACACCACCTAATAAAAAAGATACTTCCAAATTATAATTTTGAATTTTTTCAGTTAGGTC
The DNA here is from genome assembly GCA_019057775.1 of Promethearchaeota archaeon. The sequence continues at coordinate 3,331 of JAHLWT010000172.1, read as the reverse complement.
TGCAACAAAACCTGAATGTAATAAGTTATGTTTTTCATGAAATTCTTGAAATGAAGACAAACCAACCTTTTCTAATATCTCTTGTTCAATTCTTTTTTTTCTAATTTTCCTATAATTTTCTGCTAAATTTTCTGCTATTTTTCTTATGGGGGTTGTTTCTTTCACTTCTTCTTTAGTATCGTCTATTAATTCTGTTTCATGAATAGTTCCAGCAGTAAGAATCATTGCATGAGGTGAAATAATGTCTGATTTGCTTTCATGTTCAAAGGCTAAAGTTCCGTTACCCGTAGAAACCATTCTATCTGAAAGCATGATTACCTTTTTTTTGTTTTCACATAATACCCCGATTAATTGTGTCATTGATTTCCCTCTCTTTGGATTCTCTTTAATTTTAATATTATATCACTCCTTTCATAATGTCAAATTTGACTTCTATAAACCTTACGATATAATTCTTTATTTTGCGTTTTTTCCTTTTATGATTTCTCCTTATTTTTTTCTATTTACATGTCCAGAAGGTATAATTACCTAAATTAATTATAGCCAAAGAAATCGTTAACTTTTAGTAAATACCTTTTTAAAACTAAAAATCCCTTTAGTATAAATATTAAAGGGATTTTTAGTTAAATAAAGCAATTTATGTTAATAAAAATAAACAAGAAAACATTTTTAGATCTAACAAGCCGTAATCTTTTAAATTTATTAAAAGCTAGAAAAAGTTAGATAATTGTAAAGCATAAACAATCTTACTTTAACACTTTTAACAAATTTAGCTATTACTATCTACACTTTTGAATATTCGTTAGTTTTTTGTGTTTTCCCTTTTGATTTACGTTCTTGTTAATAAAATTTCGCAACTTGCTATCATCCTCGGGATAATAGCGGTAATCAGCGGAATTCTTTTCTTCCCATGTTAACTCTGTTGGTCCAGGCTTTCTAACTTTAAATACTCTCACCATTTTTCAATCCTCCTATTTAACCTTATTAATTATTTAATCTGTGATTTAAATAAAAATTCCAAAAAGAATTAGTTAATTTTTCATCATCAGTCACAACTCGGAAGGGAGATTTGGAAATTATTTCTTCAAGTATAGTGATACCCTTACCTCTCTTCCCGATATGTTTTATGGTAAATTCCATACTATTAGTCAATATCCTCTTAAGTAAATTAGCACACTCTTTAACGTGCCTTACTACCAAAACCCCATTTGCAACGCCAAATTGCAAATCTACCTGAATAGCCAATGGATGATTTTCTCTCAAATTATCAGCTCGTCTTTCAAAATTGTGATGTTCTGCTATTGCAAGAATTTTACATATTGCAGGAAAATAAGTATATTTGACTTTAAATTTCTCCTCTTCTTCCTCCAATAAAGAAAGACGGTGATGGAAGCGGTGATTATCCAATTTTTTCAGAAATCTTTCAATCTTTTTCAAAAATTCCTGATCGTAACTTTCAAGTTCATTAATACATTTTTCATCCTCGAATACTCCCTCAGCCTGTAGAATCAGCAATCTTTTCTCAAAGTAATCTAACGGATATTTTTTAATTTTTTCTGAATATTTATCAATGTCGATCTTTGGCACATACGCTATGACAGGCTTTCCTTGTGCTAAAGTTGAAGCAAGCTCAGAATCTTTACCCATAGTATCACTCTCTTGAGCCATATAAATAGAACACAGAACTCTTTTCAACATTAAACCCTCAATTAAACCTTTATCTATTCTATCTTTACATTTAGACTGTGTGGGATCAAAATACCGAAGGTTAAGGTCTTTTATATTACTATAGTCAAATACCTCTTTTATAAAATCAAAAACTTCTTGAAATTCCCATTTATGCCTCATTGAAGTAGCTATATAAACGTCCATATAGTCCCATGTGAGATAAATATTTGCGTTTCTCAAAGCCTTCTTTTCCACTCTTTTTATAATTTCCGCCATTTCTAGATATTTTTGTGATGCTCTTAGTAGAAATCTTCCTTTCCTTTTTGGGTCAGAAAGGAGTGAATTCTCCAAATACTTCTTCTCTTTTTTGTATTTTTTCTGAGAAATATAACCAATATACCATGTTTCGTCCCTGCTGATGGGTTCAATTTCAAGCATAGGATAAGGTCGTTTTTTAAATTTGTGCAAAATACTATCGGATTCCCTACAGAGTTGTGCTAGAACTTTCTCAAGATCTGTTTTATTTTTGTGAGCAAGCTGTTTATATGCAGTTTTGAAATTACCGAAACATACCATTGAAAATCCTCTGAATTTTATTATACCCTCCTTCAAATCATGTAATGAAATTGTTTCTTTTCCAAAGAGAAATTCAAAAAAATCTACACTTATTCTATCTTGATTCAAAAGAAGCAAAAATTCATTAAATTGTTCAAAATTAAATTTTTTCTGTTTTAAATTACTCAGTAAATCTGAAAGTAATTTTTTATCATCTTCGCATGGTGGTTTATAATATGTTTCTCCACAGAGAAATTCGGAAATCAATCGTACAATATCATCAACATTAGTCAAGTCAAGTTTCTCTATTTCCTCGTCTTTAAATTTCATTTCTAAATTCCCCCTTCTCTCTCAATGAGCAGTAATTTCATCTTACTTAAAATAAAAAACTACTTCGTTTTTGCGCGATTCTAGGGGAACCTTCAAATTATAACTTTTTATTGTCATCATTCTTTCCTAATATTTAATACACTTTTAATCCAATAATATACTATTAGCTTGTAAAAGTGCGGATTTGGGTAATTTTAAACTCTTGTGCCCAAGTAATTTTTGATTATATCACGAAAAGTATTAAAAAAATATAAATATTTTTTTATGCTTTTATTGTATAATTCAACAAAATTTTTAAAATAAACATCCTCCAGTAACTTCAAGGGAGTTGGTTATTTTTCAGTTCTTCTAACCTTCATCGATTAACGGTAAATTATTTTCGATATGTTAAATATCTAAAAAAGCTAAAGACTTCAATTAATTCTAAATATGCTGCTTTGCTTTTTCTCGGATAATACGGTTCAAATAAAAAAGTAAAGTCAATTATTTCTTATTCCATCTTTTTGCCTGAAACTTTAGATATGCTTAATATCTCTCCTCATCAATTCTTTTTTTCTTTAAAATAAAGAAAATCTCTTTCCTGTTTTTTTTGTACAGGTTACGTTGCTTAATTCTATATATTACATATACGTCATAAATTTTAAAAATCCTTTTTTTTATCAAAAAAAATCATAATTTTTTTTAAATAGACACATCCTATTTTTTCAATAGTTTAGCTTCCCCTTTTACGAGGCCTTCTTTAGGACGTCTATCTACAGTAATACCTAAAGTTTCAATC
>JAHLWT010000171.1 GCA_019057775.1 Promethearchaeota archaeon | reverse complement strand
TTATTTAAATAAATGACTAAATTCAATATAATATAGAAACAATTTTTTACACCAAAATAAGACAATAAAACTTAATTAGAAATAATAATAGATTTCTTAATATTTGATAATAAAGAGAAAAAAAAATGAAGAATACAATCCTTATAGTTGATGATGAGCCTGATATTGTGAACCTAACTGAAAAATTTTTAAAATTGGGGGATTTTGATACAATTACAAGTAATAATGCGAAAGAAGCAATGAAGATGGTTGAGGAAAACTATAAAGATATCGCCTTAATACTCTTAGATATTATGATGCCGGGAAAGAGTGGAATGTCGGTCCTTGAGACCATCAAGAACGACAAGCGATATCAAGATATTATAGTCGTTTTATTTACAGTTAAAAGCTTCAATGAGGACATCCAGAAAGGCAAAAGGCTTGGTGCTGACGGTTATATTACAAAACCATTTTCAGGAAAAGCTTTATTAGCTTATGTAAAGAACCAGCTGCAAAAAAGTGACTCAACTTGACTTACCTCCAAAAATTACTTTATTAATAAATTACAAAAAATGTTTTAGCTAAATCTTTATCAATTTTCTGGCCACTTGGATGGTAAATTACTTAAGTGCTATTATTTAAATAATTAGATTGATACTTATGCAATAGGTCATGAAAGAATTCAAGGTTAATGACTATTTTTCTCTTAGACTAGAAGATGATAAAACAATTATTTATGTGAAAGGGAAAAGGTTTGACCAATGCAAACAGTTGGTATTAAATATTACGGTTGAAGAAGTAAGCATATTTAATGAAATCGAATCAATTGATGAAGTCATAAAAGTATTAAATGTTCAAGAAAGAGTTGAAGAGATTTTAATAACTCCAGAGACCGAATTTTGGGCTCATTGTTCAAATTTACAAGTTTGGGCTGAAAATAACTATGATACAAATTTAATACATAGCAATCTAGCCTTTCCTCTACTTAAAGAATTGGTAAAGGTAGGGGATTTAAAAGCTCAAAAGATATTTAGTGAAGAAATTGCAAAAAGAATTGAAAAAAATTATTTCCCGGTAATTCAATATCTTATCAACGAGGGTTTCTTAGATTACCTAAATAATTCTCAATTTCTCAACCTTATTGAATCATCATATATAGATATTCCTCAATTAATAGAAAAGTACGACGAATCGGAACGTAGTCACGAACGTTCTTTTAAAATTTACAAATTATTTGATAAGCTAAAAGTACTTCCCCCAGAACAATATCCTAAGATACTAAAAAAATTATATAAGACAGGCAAATACGATGTATATCATTACCTAGATCAGAAAGGATACTCTGAAGTCATAGGTAGAAAGCAATATTATTACTGCCTTCTAGAAGAGAGAGATGCTGAAATCATGCTTGAATTAGAAAGACTCTTAGAAGGCGAGTTTTGGATTGGTGTCGATATTTTCGATGATATGGGGGCAGCAATAATGATTGAAAATCGTAGAGTGACAGAAATGAATATTTCGATAGAAGGTCTAGAGAGATTTCTGAAACCAATAATAGGATTGAAAAAACTTCGAAAACTATACTATTATGGACCAATAGCATCACTCCCAGAAGATATTAACAAGCTAAAAAATCTTGAAGAGTTAATCTTAATTGATAACAAGCTTAAAAGATTACCTGACTCTATGGGTAAATTAAGATCATTAAGAATCTTAGACCTAAGTGGGAATCCTATAAAGTTTTTACCGAAATCGTTGAGGAACTCATGTTCTTTAGAGAAATTATTGGTAGATTATAATCCTGAAGACTTATAACTCAAATTTACTACCAAATTATTCCCTTCTTGTAACAAATACCCGGCAAGCATTCCCGAGTCGAACATGCATTATAAAATAGAGATTAACTGTATAATCAAGTTGTACTTAATTAATGAGGAGTTTTCTTATTGAACTTTCCTTCATTTAATATCCAAGGCATAATTATTACCATTAATTTTAAAATCTATATTTTCTATTTAGAATGTTTTCATAAATCATTTCTGTGAGAAGTGTATATTTAGTGCTTCTTGGAAGATTAACATAAATATGATTGTTTGTTTTTTTGATGTTGAATCCTATTTTTTTCATATCATATTTCTGGATTTTATAAGTACTTGTTGTGTTTAATTGAGATAAGAATCGTATGAATATGGGAATGGCATATTTAGGCAAATTATCTTGTAGCGTTTTTACAAAATTATTAAAGTCAAATTTTTCATGTTTAACAGTTGCTAATATTGATGTCATACCAACCCGTCCTTCATACCCTGGGATTTCAACTCCATAAACAGAAGCGTGGTCGATTTCTTCAAAAGAAGAGACTATATCTTCAACCTCGGTGGTAGATACATTCTCTCCTTTCCAACGAAATGTATCACCAAGTCTATCAATAAATTGAGCATGATTATATCCAATATTCCGTACTACATCACTTGCATTCATCCAAACATCACCCTTTTCAAATACATCATATATTAATTTTTTCTCTGATGCTGTTTTATCCGTATAGCCAGCAAAAACGTATTCAGACCATGCTTGTATAATCAATAAACCTGCTTGACCTTCTTCAACTCTTTGTAAAAAACCATTGTTATCTCTTTCAGGTTCATTATTTTCAATGTTATGCTTTACAATAGCATATGGAGCAGCATTATATCCCACAGTACAATCTAAATTAAGATAATTAACAAACGCTCCCCACATTTCAGTCATTCCGTAGTGTTCATAGACTTCTCTTATACCAAATCGTTCTTTGAATTCTTTCCATATTTCAGGTCTAAGACCATTACCACAAATCTTGTAAACTCTATGTTTTCGATCTTCTGGAGATGGTGGTTGATTAAAAAGATAGCGACAGATTTCTCCGATATAATTAAAACATGTAGCATTAAATTTTTTTATATCTTCCCAGAAATTTCGAACACTAAATCTTCGAGCAATAGCTATTGCTGATCCACCTCCAATAGCGGCTGACCATGCAATATGGATCGCGTTACTATGGAACAAGGGAAGAGATATATACATAATGTCATCAGGTGTCATATGTAATATGACACTACTCCAGGCATCTATGGATGTTACTGTATACATATTCCGAATATGTACTGCTTTTGGAAGTCCGGTTGTTCCAGAAGTAAAAATATAAATATAGGTATCTTTTCCCTTTATTTCTGATTTAGTTGATGGATTTTCTTTACTTTCATAGTCAATCTCTTTTTTAAGATCAACAAAATTTTCTGGTATATCAATTTTATCCTTATCCTTCAAAAAAAAGAGTTTTTCCTCCCCAGTTAAGCCCAATTCTGATTTTATTTCTTCAAAAGGTTTAATAAGTTCCTCTCCAATAATATAGAATCTTACTGGATTTAGTTTTAAACTATGTAGTAGTATTGACGATCTTTGTCTTGTATTAATTAAAGCTCCTATGGTACCAATTTTTGACATAGCTCCAATTAAAAACAATAATTCAGGTCTGTTTTCCACGAAAATATTAATTACTTCTCCTTTAGTTACACCTAAAGAAAGAAGATAGTTAGCATACTGATTAATAATTTCGTTGAATTCTTTATATGTATACATGACATCTTCATAATAAATAGCGGGATTACTAGAATATTGTTCTGCATTATATTCTAGACGCTTACCAAGCGAGACACAATCGTCTGGTCCAACTTTCTTATTTTTTTTTGTAGCATTTAAGAAATCACATAATCTCCAGTATACAGATAAGAGCCCAAATATGACATCTCTATATTTTAACACATACAATGATTTTGATTTGTTTTCTTTTTCAGGTTCAATTGATCCCAGCCACTGGGAAAAAAACATTTTTAAATACCGTATCATAAAGGTGTTTTCTACTCTCGATAATAATTCATCCTTACCCTTCTCTGTTGCTTTAAAATAGAGGTCATCATTTTTTTTATATTCTTCAATGAATCCATAAGTCTTTAACTTACTAGCCCATTCATGAAGTAACTCCTCATCCATCCTATGAGTAATAGATTTACTAACGTCATTAACAAGCTCGTTAAGTTTGTGAGGTCCAAAAACAGCTAATGTAAAAAGAAAAGCATCATCATATTTTCCTCTTTTTAACCTCATTAAGAATTTTTTAGGAAGTTTATCAGGTATGGTATTTATGCTCATTTGATTGTTTAAATCCTATTATTATTATTATTTTTACCACCAATGTGGAATTGCTACTGGTTTTAGCTCACCATTATCTAATAGCAAGATTTGATCCTTTTCTATCGTAAACGCAAATCCTCCTAGAAATTTCACCCATTTCTTTGGTGGAATGCCAAACCATCCAAATTTAAGACCCATTAAATTTAAATCGTGAGTAACAAAAATATCTAACCCATTTTTAGGAGAGTTTTTAACTTGGTCCTGAATAATATGAGCGGTTGATTGACAATATTCGATGAACGGTGTCCAAACATCAGGATTATAAAAACCTACCACCCATCGATAAAAGATGTCAAAAAAAGGAACGTTATTAAATTCATTCAAAAAAAACTCCCTATCAGCAATTCCAACACTTTGGAGAGGTTTAAGTTCTCCCTTTAATTCACTTGTTCCGCCAATATTGTTAAACCCCTCATGTATATTTTTAGCTGTTTCTTCGCATCGCCATATAATACTATGGAAAATTTTGACAGATCTGCTACTAGGTAAATTTTCGCCGAACTTCTTAGCAATTGCATGACCTTGGGGTGTTAATCTTAATTTTTGAGCTTTCTCTAATGTTGTTGGTTCATTTCGATGAGAATGCCTTAAAATTAGGATTATTTTTGAATTGTCAGGGAACTTTTTAAGTCCAGCAACGATCTGACGTGCTTCATTTGTCCATTCACCTTCTTTCCATATTTTTTCAGTATCCATTTTTATGAAAATAATTCTTTGTTTTAGAAAATTTTCTATTTTATCATCACTCAATTGGACTTTTTAGTTAAATAAAAACATTTTTCCTACTCAATAACATATTTCGAAAAAGCTATTACAGTACTCATAAAGAGGAGGTGAAATCTCTTCACTTTAGCAAATAAATCCAAATTGGGTATTTTTAGATAGCGCAGCTAGTTCCTTTGAATTAATTTTACCACAATATTACCGCTATTTTTACGAGTATCAAAGCAAGCAAAGGCAGGACCCTTCTCAGGTTTACCACTAAGCACTACGGGCATACCCCTATATATCATGGTTGCTGCTTCTTTCTCGAGATCGGCTACTGTAAAGGCCATTTCGGCGACACCTTCGCCCCTACTGTCTAGAGATTCCTGATAGATTGAAATTCCTTCAAGGGGTTGAATGAACTCAAAAGCCACTGGACCTACATGACCAATTCTTGCTCTTGTCTTGAAACTCAATTCCATAGTTTCACTAGACACGTTGATTGGGTCAAGAAAGTTGCTATCAAGTTCAGTTTCGGATTGAAAATCGATAATGTCTAGGCTCTCGTAGTACTCAACCGCTTTATCAAGATCCCTTACACCAATACCAATTCCTTGGAATTTCCATTCTTTTAGATTTGGATGCGAACGGTGGTGATCCATCCATGCTTTTTCATGCTTGCGCAAAGGAGGTCTGAATGATATGTCCACGTTACCATACTTGCGAGTGTCAATGTGATTTTCCATAATAATTTCACCTTGGGTAAAACTCGACATGACCTCGCAACCTTTTTCCAGCAGTTTGTCTGTCTCTGCGTTGATATCTGGGACGTTGAAACAAACGTGGGTAATGCCCTCTAGCGGGATATTCCTGTTTTGACCAATTTCAAGTAGCAGATCCCCAACTTGGCAATCTTTATCTATAAATTTATATAACTCTTTTCTTCTTAGTTTGGATTCCACCTTCATTGGTTTTCCCGGTCCGGAGCCACCATTTGTCCTCGGAACTTTATTATTTAAATAGAATTTGGGGATTTCACGCTCCTCCCAATATGGGGGGTTCTTCTGGTAATCCAAACCCATTACTTGAGGACCAACGCTCACCCCCATTCTTGTATTTTGATAATAATGCAAGGCGTCATTCCAGTCCCTAACAACGAGACATATATGGCCCAATTCCCAGTCATTTTTCAACATTTTTTTCACCATATTTTAGAATTTTAATTATATTGATTTTTATCAATTGTTATCAAGTTTAAGTTTTCCTAAAGAATAAAATGAAGAATATAAAAAAAGGTTTTATTTATGGTTTATGGAAGTACTAATTTAAAAGGTCATTTTCCCTGGGACCGTTGAATTTGTTGGGGCGGAAATTGAGACAAAATATTAGAACAAATGAAAAATTTTATCATTAATCCATTTTTTTTATTTAGTAAAACAAAATTTAACTTTAGAGGAGATACAATTTGAATGATCTTGAAAAGTGGGAGTTCGGTTCTTCAGAGTGGTGTCAATTTGCTGCTGAAACAGGTGTGAAACTCATTAACGAAGCAAAATTAAATCTTAGTAAATATAAATGGGGATTTAGCGAGGAGTATACACATATACCGAAACGTCTCTCAGCTGGACGGGATAGAGTAGGTTGGCATTTTATGATCCAAAACGAAAAGGTTAGCGGAGGAGCAATATTACCGCGTGAATGCATAAAACTACCTGGATTTCATGTTCGCATCGAATGGGCACTGATAGCACATGCCTCATCTTTTATCTACGATCTTAAGGGCCAAGGAAAGCGGACGAATGATGAAAAAATATTACATAATGACTTGAAGATGGTAGGAAAAGGTAGAAAAACAAGTATGTACATAAGTAATCCAGTATGGCCACCAGGTATTGGAGAAGCACTGCTAGGCATTGATGGTGAGGGTCTTCATAATATTACCGCTAGACGACTTATACATTCACCCGAAGTTAAGGATTTTCCACATACAGAATACGGTGTACCCATTCATACTAAGATGACGGATGAAGAAAAGACACGATTCTATAAATTGTTGGGACGTTAGTTGAGATGAATAATTTTATAACTTGACTGATTTATTTTATAGAAATTTTCATTGAATCAGAATTTGAAGATAAAATTGATTTATTGTTCAAGCTGAATTTAAAAAAAAATTTTGTTTCATAAAAAAAAAAGTAAAAAACTTCAATAAACGTCATTCTAATCCATTTATTTTTTATTTTTAATTAGTGGAAGATTTATATTTTTACAAAATAATCTTAGTTTAGAATTATGGTAATTAAAGAAGAATTTTATAAAAATAACTATTTTAATTTTACATAAAAACTCAAAAGTGAACCAAATGGGAGTATTAGATGGGAAAGTAGCCATAATAACTGGTGGTTCCAGCGGTATAGGTAAATCTATCGCTCTAACTTATGCCGAAGCAGGTGCAAATGTTGTAATTGCGAGTCGTACGCAGAAATATATAGATAGAGTTGCTGAAAAAATCAAAGCGCTTGGTAGGGATTCTCTTGCCATTGCTACTGATGTTTGTATTCCGGAACAAGTAGATAATATGGTCAAACAAACAGTAGATTATTTCGGACGGCTTGATATAATGATCAACAATGCTGGTCGTGGAATCTCGACTCAACCACAAGAGATTTCTATCAAAGAATGGAATGATATTATTACTCTCAATCTGACTGGCGTTTTTCTTGGCTGTATCGCTGCTGGTAAGGTAATGATTGAGCAGAAACATGGTAAGATTATCAATATTGCTTCAACAGCAGGAGTTAAAGGTTCTCCAGGAATGATTCATTATTCAGTAGCAAAGGCAGGTGTAATCATGTTAACCAATAATTTAGCTGCTTCATGGGCGGAACATAACATTAATGTGAATTGTATTGCTCCTGGTTTGACAGCTACCGAAGGAGTAATAAAGTGGGGAATCTTACCTCCTGATAAAAATAAAGATGGTACACCAGTACCTCGATTATTACGTCCTCCTGTTCCCAAAAATATAGCAAATTTGGCTCTATTTCTTGCGTCATCAGCATCCGATCACATAACAGGTGAACTACTAATTATAAGAGGACATTTTCCTTGGGATCGTTGACCCCAGTAGTTCTAAGAAACAAAACTTTCCAACGGATAAGTTATTATTATGGGAAGATGGATACTACCGTCTAAAAGATCAAAAGGCTGAAATCCCTCTTTTGTTCATGTTGAAGGCTGTAAAATAGCTAATCCTACTAAATAATTTTAAAAATTAATCTACATTTTATGTTCTAATTTAAAAATTTACCTTTAAGATAAAAAAGAGGATTATACATGCAATTTGGAGCACAATTACGGAATTATTTTACTACATGGGAAAGTATCCTTCCCACAATTAAAACTGTGGAGTCAGGACATTGGCATAGTCTCTGGGTCTCGGACCATTTCCTACCTCCACTCCCCGGAGAAAACCTAGAGCATAGGGAGGCTTTGGAAAGTTGGTCGCTGATAACTGCTGCAGCTACCGTCACTAAACGTTTACGATTAGGTATTCTTGTTTCAGGCAATACATACCGCAATCCGGCACTACTTGCGA
>JAHLWT010000170.1 GCA_019057775.1 Promethearchaeota archaeon | reverse complement strand
TAATAATACATACCAGAGATATTGAACTCCAAATTTATAACCCAAAAACAATTCTTTTCTATATTTTGGAGAATAAGACAGTGCTTCTTTTCTTATATTGCTGATAGATGCGATTGGCTGTCCTTTTTCTGTATTATTAAAATAAGCAAAAGTATAAAACTGTGATATAATCCATAAATATCTTTCTTTCTTTAATTGGATATCTTCATTTACAACTATGTATTTATCAAAAATCTCATAGAAAAAATTCATTCTTTTAACAAAATAATTAAAGTTGTCATTTAGATCCTCAAAATTTTGAGATTTCAATGTATTTTCTGATAAATTTAATATTTTATTTAATACAATTGATAATTCATCTTTAATATCGATATCTTTTAATTTGATGAAATCAAAGCCTTTTAATCCTGAGATGTTATCCTCTAATGTGTATTTTCCTTTTCCTATTCTATTTGTTTGAATATTTGATTTAAAATTAAAGATATTTTCGCTCCAAATCGAATCTAAATAGTTATTTAATAAACATCTAACGATGAAGTGTATTCCTTGGAAATATTTTATGTTTCTATTTTCAATATTGATTTTATGATAAGTTTTCATCCAATTTAGAAACTTATTAACATTAAACTTTTTTAATAAATAAAGTAAAATCCAGAAATTATCCATTTTACATCTTTTTTCCTAAACTAATTTTATTCAGATTATATTTTATTAATTTCCCATTCATAATCTAGAATTTGAAATTAAAATATTTTCTAATTCATAATAATTTCAAATTAAAATAAATTTAAAATTATACTTGCTATTAGTGGGGAGAAAAATTATATGATATTGATTTTAACGTTCCTATTAGAAACTGGTCCCAAAAATGTTGGAGATGTGGTAAAGAAACTCCAATGATTACCTATATTCTGGAGGGTAATAAATTAGGTGATTTTGTTATTGGTTCTCATATTGAAATAGATTTAATACTTCAATCAGAGTATACAACCTGAAACTTATAATCTAAACAGATTACATTATACTATTTTGCCAATAGATTATAATGCGTGACACTTTGAATAATTTTATAAAATAAGTTATTGGAAATCCTGAATCGTCTTATTTAGAGTTTTTAAAAGTTTCTAAATAGTCAATAAATTCGTTTAATACTTGTAAATCGGTACCAATACTATCCTTTGTTCTGTTTGGATATTTTTTTGAGAGAAATACAATATCTGGTTTGAATGATTGTCCTTTGTTTAATTTTCTCACTAAAAATTGGTAAACATTCTTACTATGAGGCTTTCTTGTAAGATGTATCCAAAAGTCTTTATCTAATATCGAGTCACCGTTATGATCAATTCTAAAATCTAAATCTTCAATAAGATCATGATTATTATCAAACAGTTTTCCAAGATTTTCAACTATAAAACGTTCTTCTGATTCACGACTAAAATTTAACTTAAAAATCAACTATTCAACGAAGTCTTTTTTTTTAAATTGTTTAAAGGATTTAAAATAATATGAGAGATCCGAAAAGAATTAAAAGGGTATGCCGACTGGTAGAAGAGGTTTGGAACCACTTTCCTCAACAAAGAATGGGACAATTATTATTAAATTTTGTTTTTGGGAGTTATGGAAGGGATCATCATACTTATAACAAAGAAGATGACGAGAGTGGAAAAAATTTTGAAATTATTTAAGGAAAAATTCGATGAATTTAAAGAACTACCTAAACGAGAAGAAATAGAACAAGAAAAGCTATTTTTTAAAAGAATCGCTAAAGAACTTCGAGAGTCATCAAAAAGCGAGGATACCATGAAAAGTTAATCAAATAAGAAAAAATAGGATTTGGTCAAATTGAAAATTAAAAAGAAAAAATATAGTTATCGTAGATGTAAGAAATGTAAAGTGCTTAGGGCATCATTATTTTTAAATAGTGAGAAAGAGCCAGATCGAGAAGGATATTTTTCACATTTCACGTCTCCAGAAAGTATCACTCAGGAAATGGACAGATTACATAACACATTTATTTCTGTTATCAAGAATCAAAAACACTTAATTTTTTGGGGTGAAGCGACAAAAGTATATAGTCAACTTTTAGATAAATATCATAGGGAATTTTTAGATAACCGTGAGAACTTCCAATTTGAATCCTCATTGTTGGAGGAAGCTTCAAAAGGTATGGAGAAATTTGGTTTATTGAAAAAAACAACAGAAAATCAAGAAAATTAAGAATTTTATTTAAGAAGAAAAGCTGGTGATAAGAATTGATTTGGTTTACAGCAGATTTTCCCTTGAACTGTTCACTTAGTCACCCTTGAACCTTCGATCTGTCGCTCTGCTGAAATGTCGCATCCAGATGTGAGAGTTATTTATCCTAAGTAAATTTTTATATTTATTAACTCTTATTTGTAGTTTAATGTACTATTCTTTTTAGAGATTATTTTTAATAGTTCATCAGACTTTTTTTCTCTATTTTCACCAAAATGTAATTCTTTATGGCAATTGGGACATATTGCACTAACATTGTCAATATCATCATTTCCTTCTTCTGAGAGGGGGATTAAATGATGAGTTTCCAAATACGGTGATCCATCCATTCTTAAAAAAGGGGCGGATTCATTACAACATTCACAAGTTCCATTTGCTCTTTGTAAAGCCAATTTTATGACATATGGGTTCCGAGAATATTGCTTAATTGTATATTGAAATTCTTTTAGTGGTGTTTTTTTTTTAATTTTTTCCAATAATATCTCTTTATCAAAAGACTTAATGGACGCTATTTGTATATCCAAATCACCCTCAAATTCTTCAAGATCTTCAAAAATTTTATATTCCTCAAAATATTCTTTAGGTTTATCAAAAATATAACCTAAAAACAAATCTAAAGTCGTTAGATCTGTCTTTAAAATTTCTTTCATTTCATGAAGTTTATTATTTAAGGCAACATAATAAGCTCCAACCCCTATTATTCCAATTGGGAGCAATTTTAGCCGATCTAAAGCAATAATCGACCGTGTATTCCAAACACCATATTGATTTGGATCATAGATATGAAGTATTGCAGAAGCTACACCAACACCTATTCCAATGATATGACTCTTTCCTTGATATTTTACTACTTGATCAAATTTGTCCTTTATATCAAGTGATTTATCTAAGAATAATTTTAACGAATTCATAAGTCGAGGAATATCACTAAAAATCTTTGATTTATGGCGATATAATCTTGACCATGATTTATTAACATTAAAATCTAAAATATTTTCGAAGTCCTCCTTACTCATTTCATCAATATTATTAAGAATCTCTCTTAAGGTATCATAGGCTTCCAACCTTTCTTTAACAATTTCAAGTGCCGATTTTCCTTCATAGATCTCTTTAGATTTTAGAAATTTTTTAAATATTCTTTCAATATCAATTTGCATAATAAAATCCTATCAAAATTCCATTAATTTTTTACGATTCTTACTATAAGCTTTGTCTTAAAGTTTAAAAGTATTTTTTTAATAATTTTTCAATAATCTTTTGAAATTTTATAATACTCTTGTTGTTAACCATATCTGAAATTTCTTCTGAAAATTCCATTAAGAAATCTTGAACCTTCTCGTTTTTATCCTCAACTTCAGTATTACCCAATGTTTTTTCTTTTATAAGAAGATTAATAATAGGATTTAGAATTGTTATATTATAATCAATCAAACTCTCTCGTACTTTCAAGCCTTTTTCTGATAATTTATATTCTGTTCTATCGTCCCCAGCAAAGTCTCCCTTTTTTGATAGCTTTAACAAAAGTCCTTGGTAAATAAGTTTCTTTAATCTCATGTATAAAGTCCCTGATGAAGTATTTTTAAATTTTTCACGAATTTTCCTTGAGGTTATATAATTATCGTGTCTTAAAAAAATTAATAATGCAATTGTTTCAAGTGAACCTTTTAAAACTGTAATACTCATGATATGATCTAATTATAATAAGTTTCCAACATATTTAAAACTAGTCCTAAATATGTTTAAAACTAGTTCATAACATGTTAAATTCTCCCTCAATTATTACTATTAGTTTAAAATAACATTCTATCACTCATTTTGACTTGAC
Organism: Promethearchaeota archaeon; assembly: GCA_019057775.1. The sequence goes on along the minus strand of JAHLWT010000170.1, from coordinate 4,498 downwards.
CAGAATTTTGTTTCTACCTTAGTAAACAAGTTGTTAATAATAACAATTAAAAGCTTATTCACTCTTTTGTCTTTAAAAAGTCATAATGATAACATAAAATAGAACAAGCAAGTTTTTTCTATTGGTTTTATTAATGAATTTTATCTATATGTGATGAATTTGATAGAATCTAAAATAGTTGATGATCTTTTATTTAAAGACTGGATAGCTCAAGAAGAATGGAAAGATCCCGATTGGATTATTTTATCAAAATTTACCTATGGAGATAATGCTTTCTGGACTCACTCTGTACTATTATATTTGGATCGTCTTGGAGATATAAAAGAGAGTGTACCAACCGAAATAAGACCAATCATTCGTGAAAAAATCCTCGAAAAATTATTTGAAGATAATTATCTTGACAACGATCTTCACGGAAATTTTGGAATTCCCAATATCGGAATGAATGATGAATTATTTTTTAACGATGAAACGGTAGATGATCGTGAATTAAGGTTTCGTCCTATTATATATACATATTCTTATAGTGAAAATCTTCCTGAAAGAACAGATCCGCTCCAAATATACTTATCTCCTGATATAGTCACACTTTATAAGCTAAAAAAACACGAAAATGTTTTTACGCGTATAGATCAAATGGGTAATGAAGTGGAAGTAGTAAAAATTGAACTTAATGAATCGAATAATACTATATTGAAAATCCGAACTGATTATATTAAAGACTTTATTACATCTGCGAATATGGCTTTAATTCGAATTCATAGTCACCTTAGATATCGAAATGGTGAGGTAAAGATAGAGCAAAAGGAACACGAAATTAAAGATAAATACCATTATTATAGAATACGACATTTAGATAAGAATCTATTACATAACAGAAGTGGACAGAATGTTTCACAACTAAGAGGGATTGATATTATTCTACCTTATGATAATCCTATTAATGAAAACCGAATCCTCGGACCACGACCGGATCCTATTATTGAATTTATAATAGGTAGGAATGATGATGGTACAAATAAAACAATGAATCCCAAAAATGCAGCCTATTCGAGTGGTACATTTCTTCTACCTGTTTGTTTTAACAAAGATATATTGCAGAAATTTTATCAAAAACCTGAAATATACACGATCTCAGAAGGACAAGGTATCAATGGTCCGGGATACTATATTCCCTATAATAATACTCCTGAAAATTCAATTATGGTTTATTTAGGTGATCTTGATGGATTACCAATTGAGGAATTGCACTATTTTCAAGCTTATAACATTCCCTGTCCAAAAAAATCCATAACAGAAGATCGCTTTAGGCGTGATTTTCTGGTAGAATTCACAGAACCTACAGAACTAGAACATCATTTAAAGAAAAATCTTAGAGTTTTAAACCAAACTTTTCAAAGCCAGTTTCATTTTCCTCTGTTTAAGTTAAGTCGAATAGAAGTAAAAGATTATCTTAAACAAATTCATATTCCTCTCACTAGAGAAAAAAAAGAATTTGAAGATGTAATACTTGCAGCAGATAAAGTGTTTGTCGAGTCTATTTCATCTGTAGAATTAAAAAACCTAATTCTGAATTCTGATGAATTTAGAGGTTCCAAATCGTTAAAGGTATTAGAAGAATTTCTAAGGCAAGAATTTCCAAATTTAAAAAATTCTATCAAATATTTGTTTTATTTACATGATTTAAGAAGTACACTGGCAGCTCATCTTTCAGGTAACGCATATAAGAAATTTCTGATTAAGCATCAATTCAAAGAAACTGAAACCATTGAGATTATTGATTGGGTATTGAAAGGAATATTAGTATTTATAATAAAATTCAATCAATCCTTAAAAAGAAAAAAAGCAGTTTAATTTAATAAAATATATTTATCATGGCTCTGCTAACAAGTTATTAAACCTTATAAATCTAATCAAAAAGTTAAGAGAAATATCAGAAATATTAGATGTTATTAGAAGATGGAGAGTTGATTTATATTAATAAGAGGATATACCGAAATTGAAGCAGCATTATTGGGATAAGTTACGAAATTCTTATAAAAAGGATTGTGGAATTTTCGAGCCTACGATAGGTTATGAAACTTCAGAATGGAGTGCGAGAATTTATAGGTGTGCTAAACGAATACTTTCAGCAGTTTGTTTTCGAGAGACTGCAGAAAGTGCTTTTAGAAAAACAGGAAGTAAGAATTTACCGTTAATTGGATTTTATTACAGTCTTTTCCATATGGGAGTTGCATTGTTATATGTAGAATATACTATTCCACTTCCAAAGTTGAGGAGAATTCGGCATTCCACGCTACAAAACTTAATTCAAGATAAGTTTATTGAAAAATCATTTATACCTCAAAAATATCTTGATTTACTGATTGAACTTAAAGATATAAGAGAGTATGCTAATTATTCATTTGGCTATAGGTTCGAAGATAAAACTAATTCTTATTATAAGCTAACAGGACATGCATTTAATTCAGCCTTGAACTTTATTAAAATGATATCTAATGAGATCAATGAAGACTCCTCTCTATTATTCCAAATAAGTGCTATTATTGGAGATGTAATTGGTGATGATATGTGTATGGCATATCTATCAAAAGAAGATATGGAAAGAGTAGATGCTTATCTTATTTTGAAAAACCTTACTACTTAATGAATTTCTTTAATTTAGTGCTTGTTTTCCACTCTTGTTAGTTGAAGGCATCATTACTCCTTAGCATATATCACAAAATTCGAGCATAAATAAAGATTGCCATCTTTATTTGATTCTGACTTGACTTTTATTGGTCCTCTCAAAAGGATTTGAATATAATTACAATAATTATCAATTCTCTCTAAATTGGAATTTCTGAAGAAAAGCTATATAAAATAAATACTAATGACCTTGATAGATAATTCAGCCTTTAAAATAGAAGACCCAGAATACTCTAAAAGTATGACCGTATCCATATATTTGTACAAATAAATGCAAAGATTATAGCAATGCCATCGAAGCAGAATGCCCTTTGTAATATTGCAATAATGTTAAATTCTTATCTCAACTTAAATTATTAAATAGGAATTTACAATGAATAAGAATTAGAAAGTATTATGTTATGATAGATATTAACTCTTTATTTTCAAAAATTTGTAAACAGATGGAAACAAAATCTGAATATTTTGATGTCTTTATAGAATACAACACCAGATTTGAGGGCTGGTTTGAAGCAGAAATTTTGAAGTATATTTTAGATAAATCACCTGAGATAAGCATAGTTTCAACAAAGAAGAAATTTCAGAATTGGGGCCAACCCGATATAGTACTCAAATGCCAAAATATGACTTGTATCATTGAATTGAAAGCGGGTGTAATAGGAAGGAGTAGAAATTATAATTTTTACCTAATGAAGTATAAGGTAGGAGCCGGAAAAGATTTCGAAAGAATTTCGAAGTATGACGAGGATGCATGGGCAATAATATGTCTTGCGCCTTGTAATGGGTCGGAAGACAATAATTTTATATTGACAGTTGAACAAACACAAGAAAAGTATAATGTTAAAAAATTAAAAGAATTCAAATTTAATACACCAGAGGGATACCCTGTAACTCTTACATTATGGGGAAAAAAATTAACAAATTAACTTTCTTAAAATTAGGAAATTTGTAAATATATGCAGTTTCTGAATTACTAAATTAGAATATTGATATTCGAATAATTTTTTAAAACACTTTTCACAATCGTTCATAGTGAGTTTTATTCAAGTGTTCAATTAATTGTCTTTCTATTCAAAATTAAACATTTTAATTTTTAATAATCATAAAGAATCTAATTTAAATAAAACCACAAAATCTTTTAGTATTTGTATTTTCTAAAAAAAGTCTTAATTTTTCTCTTGAATTAAGATTACTTTGACGATAATCTAGTATTTCAAAGCTTTTTTTCAGAGCAGGTATATCTTTTTTGGAATTTATTCTTTTAATTTTATCAAAATAGGAAATGGATACATTTTTCCGAAATACAAGGGGCCCTTCAGTTATGGCACAGGAAGCATAGGTGAAATACTTATTCCATTTTTTAAGGTCATTAGGCATCGCTTTAAATATTAAATCGGACAAATTCCCGAGGCCTCTTAATCTTCTGAATATTTTTTCTTTTTCTTTTAATGGATTTCTTGGTGGTTTGTTATACTTATCCTCGAAGTAATCTTCATGTATCCATATTTCGTGGAACCCGGGTTTTATTGCGATTAATTCTGAGTAAATTTTATTAAAATTATCAACTTTTAATTTATATATGTATCTTATGATAAATTTCATATCTTTTTTTTCAATAATGAAATTATTTTTAATTCTAGCGATTTCTTTGAAGCCTTTACTTTTCCAAAAGTCATCATTATCTTTTCTATCATTAATATTACCCTGATAGACGTTCATTCTTGCTAATGCTTGGAAAGCTCGATTATAATTTTTATTTAAAAATTTTTGCGGATTTTCAAAATTAGATAAATAGATGGAGTTGAGATAT
>JAHLWT010000169.1 GCA_019057775.1 Promethearchaeota archaeon | reverse complement strand
ATAACACGTACTACAAAACCAAATGTCAATATCTTGTAAAACAGATTCATCACCTATTAATGCTCGGCGAAGAACTGAGCGTGTTCTATATGCTGTGCGCCTACCCGATGGACAGGAACCTGTACATGTTCCACAATTAATACATGCTCTAAGCTTCTCTAAACCGGCGTCAACAAATTTTTGGGCTATCCTAGAACTCGTGGACTTATATACCTTTCTTTTTATGTATTTCTCTACATTTTCGCTCATAGTGAATTCAAACCCCAATTTCCATTTTCAATTAAATTTAACAAAACGTAAAAAACTAAATCTTCACATAAATGTGTTTGATCACAAATTTATTGATAATCTTATAAAAGTTAAAGTATTTTTCTTAAAAAAATTTGTTATCAATATTTAATAAACAAAGGCTTAATAATGGTTATTTCTAATATCTAAAAATATTAAATGGAAATTTTAGAGGGATTATAGAAGAAATCCTATCATTAAGGAACAAAATTGTATAAATTGAGGTTTCGTCTTTTCTTATTTGTTTAAAACATCTTTTAACTTGGTTTCAGTTAATATTGTCTGAACCTCATCTACATTTGGAGGAATTATAGCCGGAAGACCAAGTTGTGTTCGTCTTCTTTCGATAGCGGGTTGTGGAGGAATTGCTTTTCCAAAATCATAAACTGCAGATGCTTGACCAGTATAATGGTCTGGACCTTCTCCTAATCTAATACTCATATTTTTTAAAACAGTAAAAACTTCAGTTAATTCAATTTTTTGAGGACATTTTTCATCGCAAGTATCACACATTGTACATCCCCAAATATTGAAATTATCCTCCTTTCCTCTAAATATAGTATCCTTTAAACCCAAAAACGAGTCTAAAATTAGAGTTCTTGGATTATAGGTTCCTCCTGAAACTTCTGCGACGGGACATACATCAGTACAATGCGCACACTGATAACAATATTTAATAACATCTTTAATATTGACATCCATTACTCTTTTCTTTAGTTCGTAATCAACGAAAACCAATTTTATTCATCCTCCATTTTATCGTGATATTTATGACCTAAACTACTTGCTGCTAGAGTAAAGCGGTTAAATAATCCTGCAGGATCTTTGATGACATCCATTAATTCATCAGGATCTTTATCATAGCTTAGAGAACCGAGCGTACTAATGAATTTAACTCCAGGATCTTCTATTCCGGTTGCTGCTCCAAAACAACCTAAACACGGAGCATTTGCTTTATTTGGACAGATTGTTCCACAGCCTGCTTGAGTCACTAAACCAAGGCAGATATAGCCTTGTTCTAGAAAACAGGTATCCATCGTAGGTAATCCTTCATAATCCCGCTTTAAATCAGTCGGTACTTTATCAGCAACTTCCCGATCACAATGACTACATACTGTTTTTGTACTGAATTTAAAGTTCGGGTCACCTTTTAGAAGATAGAGGGAAGTTCCAATAATATCATCGATAATTTTATTTCCAGTTGGGCTAACATCTAACGCAAATTTCAATCCTTTAGTCGTCTGAACCTCAGTTAATTTAAGACTCTCTGGTTCGTAAGCTAATCTTTGAAGTAAATCTCCACGATAATAAAAATTTGTAATATTCGCTACTCCTAAATATAAATCTAAGAAATGCTGTAAACTAGCCGCTTGCTCTGGTGATAACTTTTCAGTACTATATATGATATTTTTAAGTTGTTCAACTTTATTTCCTATTTTGTTGGTAGATTTGTAACATCCATAACAAATATCACCATCATTAGGACACATCAATTCGCATCCCCCTGCTGTAATTGAACCATAACACAGCTTTTCATCATTTAAAAAACAACCGTCATTTTTCAAATTACAGGTATTGCATACACATTCTTCTTTATTAAGGGTGGTAGGACCCTCACCTACTAAGGTAAGTAAATAAGTTATACTCGCGATAATATTATCTGTTGTAGGTGGACAACCAGGGATAAATACATCAATATCAATTATATCTTTTGCATTAATAATATAATCTTCAAATCCGGGAACGTTTTTTGTAGGGACTTTTGGATTTTCATTTGTTATCGATTCAGTTTTGAGGAATTTTCGTTTTATAAGATCTTTAATATCATAGAGATTTGCTAAACCTGCTACACTACCATAACAGGGGCACGCTCCAAGTGCAACTATAATTGTACATTTCTTTCTCATTAATTTGACATTTTCCTTATCTTTTTTTGTTCTTATAACCCCTTCAAGAAAACCTACTACAATTTCACCATCTTCACGGGCTTCAAGAGATTTTAATTTATAATCTACAACTGCAGGCCAATAAACTATATCTAGTTGTGGTAATATTGGAAGTAACCCAAGGTGTGCATTTAATAGACTTTGATGACAACCCCAGCAACTACTTAACTGCATAAACGCAACTTTTACCGGCATGATATTCACTTTTTTAATATTGTTAATTAATATTCCAGTTTCATAAATATTTAATCAAAAAAAGATAATAATAATTTAATAGACCAATCAGCTTTGAGACCGTCTTAGAAGATCTGACCAAAAAGGCTCCTTAAAATCCCCAGAAAAATTAATTTTATCTATCTTTACCTTTATAGCATTTTGTGAGCAAGCAACTTCACACGCGTGACAATATAAACAAGCAGCTCTAACATTTATATCTAATTTTACTGTTTTACCTAACTTGTTTTTTTTTTCGGTTTTAAAAAAAGCACGATTTGGGCAAACTTCATAACAAGACATGCAAGATATACATCGATTCCAATCGATTACAACTTTGCCTTCAACGTAAACTTTAGCATATTTATTATTTCTTTTACATTTAATGCGTATAGATTCCAGTTTTGGGACAACATTTTCTTTTACAATTGGAATATCATTTAAAGCAACTGGTTTACCATTCTTTTTTAACGTAATAGCATTGAAAGGACACATATAAACACAAGTTCCACAATAGGCACACATTGTTGCATCTGTGATTTCAGGAAATAAATCCTCTGTTTTTACTCTTATTTTTCCGTGATGTTTTTGAACTATAACTCCCTTAGGACAGACTTTGACACAAACTGAACAACCAGTACAGCGGTCTCTATCAAATTCTATGGATTGGTTTCTTGTATAGAAATTTAACACAAATTCATCTGTATGAGCAGTAATATTTCTCTCTACTCTCGGATATGACATTTTTAATTACCTCCTCTAATAGGATTAGGTCCCAATTCTCGGATTTCTTCTACATATTGTTTAGCGATTTCTGTTAATTGGACACCCTCAGACGCAGATAGAAAGATATATTTTGCTCTTTTTGGATTAATACCAAACTGCTTCAAGTATAAGTGAAGTATCGGCATTTTTCGTATTGTTTTTAAATTTCCTTCTACATAATGACAATCTCCAGGGTGGCAATGGCTAATAATCACACCATCCGCCCCGTTCAATAGGGCATTAACTACAAATTGAGGATCCATCCTTCCTCCACACATTACTCTAATAATTCTTAAATTTGCGGGTCTTTGCATCCTTGATGTTCCAGCACCATCAGCACCAGCATAAGAGCACCAATTACAAAAAATTCCTAAAATATAGGGATCAAAAAGTTCTTGACTACTCAATTTTCACTTCCTCTTGCTTTTAATTCTTTTGGAATTGCTGACTCTATCATTGGTAAAATTTGAGCATCACCAAAATGATTCTGAACAATTGCTTTTGATGGACAAGCTGCTACACAGGTTCCACACCCCTTACAAAGAATTTCACTTATCTCAGCTACTCTAGTATATTCATTAAAAGTAATTGCTTTATAGGCACACAAACTTATGCAACTTTTACACCCAGCACATTTAAAATCTAAAACTTTTGCAAAATATGGTTCAATTTCAACTTGTCCCTTAGCCATGATAGTTGCAGCGCTAGATGCAGCAGCCTTAGCCTGAGCAACAGTATCTGGAATATCTTTTGGACCTTGAACAGTCCCAGCAACAAAGATACCATCAGTTAAGGTATCAACTGGTCGCAACTTTGGATGTGCTTCCATTAAAAATCCATCTTCAGTTTTAGTTGCAGTAACATTGAATATCCTTGCAATATCATCAATATCGCTTTGTGGTTCTAAACCAATTGATAAAATTACCATGTCAACTTTAAGTTCAATTTGTCTTTGAAGCAGTGTATCTTCCGCTCTTACTATGAGGTCATGATCTTCATTCTCATATAATTCAGAAACTCTTCCTCTAATAAAATTAATTCCATAATTTCTTCCAGCATCTTGGTAAAATTCTTCATAACCTTTTCCAAATGCTCGTATATCAATATAAAATATATATATTTTAGCATGTGGATGTTTTTCCTTGTAGCTGCGTGCTTGTTTTGTTGCGTACATACAGCAAACCCGGGAACAATATTTTCTACCCTTACCAGTAAACTCTCGACTCCCTACACATTGAATGAATACGATAGATTCTGGTTCTTTCAAATCAGATGGGCGTTTTACTTTCCCTCCAGTAGGACCGAAGGAACTTAGTAGTCTTTCCATTTGAAGTGCCATAATTACATTAGGATATCTTCCATATCCATATTGTTCCATTCTTGTGGCATCATAAGGATCCCATCCGGTAGCTAAAATGATAGTTCCCACTTTAACATCCACATATTCTGGTGTGTCATCATATCTAATCGCTTTGGTTGGACATTCTTCTTCACAAATTCCACATTTTATACAATGATCCATATCGATTGTATACTGACCAGGTACAGCTTGAGGAAAAGATATATAAGCTGCTTTTCTTGGTTTCATTCCTAAATCAAATTCATTTGCACACTCGACCGGACATACTTCAGCACATTGTCCACAACCAGTACATAAATCTTGATCTATATAATGAGGTTTTTTTTTAATTTTAGCTTGAAAATTACCAACATAACCCTCTAATGACACAACTTCGGAATAAGTCATTAATTCTATGTTTTGATTTCGAGATACTTCACTCATTTTAGGTGTAGTAATACATGAGGAACAATCCATCGTAGGGAAAGTTTTGTCTAATTGAGCCATATGGCCTCCAACTGTTGGATTTTTTTCAACTAAATATACTTTATATCCCGAATTTCCTAAATCTAATGCTGCATTAATACCAGCGATCCCTGCACCAACTACTAAACAGGAAGGTTCTACATCAACAGTTGTAACTTCTAAAGGTTGTAAAGCTGAAACTTTTGCAATCGCCATTCTTATATGATCTTGAGCTATTTTGGTCGCTCCAGGTACATCATTCATAGATACCCAAGTACAATGCTCTCGAATATTAGCTTGTTCAAAAAGAAATTGGTTTAATCCTGCTTCACTACAGGCGTGTCTAAAAGTTTGCTCATGCATTCTAGGGGTGCAGGAAGCAACAACTACACGATTTATTTTTCCCTCTTTAATATCTTCCATTATCATATTCTGTCCAATGTCGGAACACATGAACTTATACTCACTTGCTAATACCACATTTGGTAAAGTTTTAGAGTACTCGCATAATTTTGGAACATCTACTATACCCCCAATATTAATCCCACACCAACATATATAAACTCCAATTTTTGGAGTTTCTCGACCAGTTAATTTAATTTCATTTTCAGTTTCTACCAATTAATATCTCCTTTTTTTATGTAATTTCTCCTATCTTTTTTAATACAGGCTTTAGAGGCGTAAAAGGGGGAACACCTTTCAAATCAGGACTCCTTACCAAACCTAATTCTTCTTTACTCAAGCCAAGTGCTAACCCTAATAATTGTGTAAAGTACATTACAGGAATTTTAAATTGTTTACTAATTTTATCTTTAAAAAGGTTATTAACTTCTAACTGTCCTAAGTCTAATTGAAGATGGCAGAAGGGACAGCATGTAATAATTACTTCTGCCTCTGAGTTTGAAATATTCTCTAATTTTTCCCGAGTATAATCAAGAGACAGTTCTTTAAAAGCACCTCGGACTCCACCTCCAGCTCCACAACATAAAAACTTATCCTTATAATTTATGCTTTTACAACCAGAGACTTCTACTAATTCATCAAAAAAAGTGGGATTTTCAACCTTTTGATCCCAAGGTCGAGTTTCGCTTGGTTTTGTAAGATGGCATCCATAATGTAATGCCAATTTTAAATTCAACGGTGGCTTTCTTCCGTATTTGGTTCTGTTCTGTATTGTTTCAACACCTACTTCATTATATAATATATCAATTATATGACGAATTTCAGAAGTTCCTTTAAATTCTCGACCGATTTTAGCAAGATGTTCATTAACCATTTTTAATTTTTTTTTATCATGCTTTAAAGTATGGTTAACTTCAAGTAAACTCCCATAACACCCATTACACATTAAAGCTATATCTACACCTAGTTCTTCAGCTATTGTTATGTTTCTTGCACCAACTACTAACCATGTATCAATATCAAACCCTCGAAATACGCCAGGTGCGGGACAACAAGATGCCCCATCCATATCCATTAATTCGATGCTTAATTTTTCAAACACGCTCCTCGTGGCTCGTTCTATAAAGGGGTATCGGTTGGGGATGACACATCCTAAAAATAAAGCATATTTGAGATTATAACTCGGCATTTTATTTATCTCCTTCTTCAGTTTTTTTTATTACTTCTTCATACTCACCTACACCAGTGAGTTTATCAAATCCTGTGCTTCTTAGAAGAGATTGCACTTCCTTTTCAGCATTAGGAAATTTATGTGTAGTTGGTGGAACACTATCCAGATTGTAGTGCTCACGTAGTTTATTCCATTTCTCTTCGTTGATTGGTACTCCATGCCCTGTATTATAAAACATTTTACATAACGCAAGATGAGGTGCTTGAATATATCCCTTTTGCACAGCTAAATTTCTCAGATAGATTATAATATCAGTAACTGGAACACCTCTTGGACATCTCTCTAAACATGTATAGCATGTGCTGCAGAACCAGAGTTTTTCATCGGAGAGTACTTCATCAGTAAGACCTAGCTGTGCTTTTCTCATAAGAGATCTAGTACTGTATGCTGTTCTTCTTCCACTTGGACACCCACCTGAACATGTACCGCATTGAATACATGCACCTATTTCTAAATAACCGGCACCTCTTAGCAAATCGGATAAGTCATCACTAAATTCAGTCATTTTATTCGATTCAATGATTTCCATTATTTTTCCTCTTAAAATAAGTTAAATTTTATTTTTTTACGATTTTTTAAATTTTCTCTCAATTAAACAATCAAATTTGAAGAAGCCTAATAAATTTTTATTTTATATATTATAATTTAGAAAAATTGTGATCAATAATTTTAACTAAATTCAAAAAAAAGATTATTTCATATAAAAATAGAGTCAAGTATGATCTTTTTCATACATTTTAAGTAGAAGCAAAAAGAGCTTTGCTTAAAAATCTACAGATTTGGATATTATTCTAATTCATCTAAATACTTATGTTGTTTTTCTTCAGGTAGGAATGCAAGTTCTTTCTTTAAAGATTTCTTCTTTTTTAGGGAGATATTTAAATGTTTTAATCTTTCACGTATTTCTTTTGATAACACTGAATATTTTCTTGCAAAATATCTTTTCACAACTTCACTTTCCTCTAATTCCTTGTCAATTATATCTTTATTAATAATCTGCACCAAATTTTTTTTGTATTTTAAAATCCTTAGATTCTCAAATAAAAAATATTTATTTTTACTAATAAAGAAATTGTAGTCCAGTTCTTCTCTTTTATGATAATGGTTTTCTAAAATTTTAGAAATAATTTGGAAAAGTCTTTATAAATTGTGTGCTATACCGTAATATATTAAAAATCCAGAGGGTACAGTTATTAAAACAAGAAAAGACCAAATTATTTTAAATATAGGATTTTGCCAGGTATTATATAAGATTGCCCCATAGAGTGAAAACATCATTCCATAACATCCACTCATAAAATATCTCAATTTCTTCTTTAAATCCTCGTTTTCAAATCTTTTATATAATTTTCTTAAAAACCCAATACTTGGAGCAACTACCATAGAAGTAAGAAGCGTATATAACAAAATAAGAAAAAGCCAGCTAAATACAGGGCTCCAACCAGTTTTTTCATTAAAAGTAATCCCCCGTGTTAGACTTGGCAATAATAAAAGAATTAAAGCAAACACTAAGACTATTATTAAATCTGTTTTTGGTTTTGCATCTGGATCTATTTTAAGAAGATTTTTGAGGAAAATTACGAGGAATATTTGCCCGAATGAGATTAAGAAAAAAGAAATAATGTATAGAATGAATGATACCGGGTTTATATTGATTGGAAGAAAAATAATGTTGACTATAAAACCACTACCACTTAATACATAAAAAGCGCTTAGAGTTAATGTAGAACGATTTCTATTTCTTTTTACAATTTTAAATGCTGTAACAAAGAAAAAAATTGAAATAAGTGATTGTATAACAAAAATAAGGAAAAATCTAGTCCATTCGACTTCTGGCATTATTGATATTATACGTTTTACTATTATTTCAATTATTTAAAAGATCAATAAATTTAATCATTTATAAATTTAAATATAAGTTAATAAAAAAGAGTAAGTCGATATTTTCATAATATCGGAATGGAAAAGAAAAAGGTACTTCCCTTATTTCTCCCTGCTGACTCAAGCCAAATTTGTCCACCGTGGATTTCTATTATTTTTTTTGTAATATAAAGCCCAAGCCCAGTCCCTTCTATATCAACATCCCAGCCTTGTCCATAACGTTCAATTTTTCCAAACTGTTTAAAAACTTGACTTTTTTCTTCTTCTGTAAATCCTATTCCATTATCTTTTACTGAGATAATAAAGAAATCATCTTTTATTTCAGATTGAATTATTATATTACCCTCCAGTGGTGTATATTTAATTGCATTAACCAACAAATTTGAAATCACGTCATAAATCCTCTCTTTATCAAATTTTGTTTTTAATTCCTTATGTAACGCTAGTGTAATTGTCTGGTTTCGTAATCTTACTAAACCTCTAAGTTCATTCACACAAAATTTGATTAAAAAAGTAAGATCTTCTTCCGATAGGTTTAATTCATATTGACCAGCTTCTAACTTAGTGCCTTCTAATAATAAATGGATAATATTCTCAAGGCGCTTGCTTCCATCTCTAATTTCTTCCAAGATCGAAATTACATCATTATCTAACTTGGCTTTATGAACTGTTAATAGAAGTTCTGTAAAGCCCTTGATAGAGATAAGCGGAGTTTTTAATTCATGGGACGTCCTTGAAAATAAATCTGTTTTCAATTTGTTAATTTTATCTAACGTTATATTTTGCTTTTCTAAATCCTGTTGCACCTGCCACCGTCTTTGTTCTATTTCAATTGCATCGCAAATAAGAAATAATACTAATTTATCTTGGTTACTTATAGTAGGGTTAGTCTTGTAAAACACGCATAAAGCACTATTAAAATCATTTTGAGATTTAATCAATTTTCCAAAACACCCTTTTAAATTATTCTCTAAGATAAAAGGATCAGTTTTCGCATAATCCATTTTATGGATGTCAAAAAAAGTTTGAGGAAAATCATGTTCTTCATAGAATAAAGCACTAGAAAATAAACCCTCAACAAATTGATTTGAATCGTAAATAAATTCTTTTTTATCATTTGTAATTATTTGATACCTTTCTTTTTCATCAATAACAGTCCTGTGAACATACAGGACAATATCTCCCCTAGCAATTTGCGACACATGTTTAGTAATAAATCAATATTAAACCGAATATCTGCTGTAAAATTTAAAAAATTAATATTCAGTTCATAAATGAGTTCCTCATACATTTTTCTCTCAGTTATATCTTCTAACCATAAGGTAATGCTTGTTAATTCATTTTTTTTACTATATATGTCTTTCCTACTGCCAGATAACCATTTCAATTTTCCATATTTATCAAAAATTCTAAATTCTAATTCTTCTCCCTCAGAAATTCCCATTATCTTATTGAAGTCATCTGGATGAATTACTTTAAATTGTATTTCTTCATTTACTAATTCTGCTCGTGAATATCCTAAAATGTCTAAAAGTTTTGGATTTGTATAGGAAACTTTATTTTTTAAAGCATCTATTTCTAATATTCCAAATGCAGAGTTAGTTAATAATTCGCGATACTTTTTTTCTGATTCCTTTAATTTCTGTTCTGCTTCCTTCTTTTCAGTTATATTCTGTAATATTATTTGAATTAATTCATTATTTTCTATTTCAATTAAAGAAGCTTCAAGATGAATCCATAAATAATCTCCGATTGTTCTGTTAAATTTAAAATCAAATGATTTAGGACTTTCTCCATTAATTATTTCTTTAAATTCTTGTTCTAATAAAGGAATTAGGGGTTTATTGTCTTCTTGTATCGCGAAAAGTTCTCCTATTGTTTTACCGATTAAATCTTCTTTTGTATGTTTGGAGAAAAATTGATTCGCTGTATCATTACAATCAATTAGTATTCCTGAAGTATCCAATAATCCAACAAAGTAAAGTGAACTATTAAATAAAGTTCTATATCTCTTTTCTGATTCCAATAATTTCTGGTCAGCATATATTTTATCACTAATGTCAACTGACATTATTAAATCAGCAGTCCTTCCCTTGTATAATATAGTTTTTGAGTAGTTTTCGATCCAACGAATTTTTCCTTTTTTTGTAATAAGTCTATATTTATAATGGCGAACAACATCATCATTACCATTTTCTTTTTTCTTTGCTTGTTCTCTCACAAAATCTTTATCTTCAGGATGAATTAGTTCCAAGAATTCATAGGGTTTCCAGTTTTTAATTTCTTCAGCTGAATACGCATTCAATTTTCTTGCTTGTTCATTAAAATACTTAAAAATTCCATCTTGTAAAATTATAATACCCATAAATGATTGTTCTGTTATTGTTCTAAATTTGTCTTCCGACTCCTTTAGATTTTGTTTTACTAAAATAAGATTATTAATATCTGTTATAGTGCCTCTTAATCCAACTATTTTTTCATTTCTAATAATAGGTCTTGAATGAACTAGTGCATAAAAGGTGCTTCCATCTTTCTTAAGTAATAAGTATTCTTCTGGTAATGTTTCTTTCCCTTCAAGTATTAATTTAATGTTAGTAGAAGCTCTTTGTATAGATTTAGGATGAAGCATTTGGGTTATATTTAATCCTGATTTTAGATCTTCTTTTGAATATCCAAATTTCTTGATTGCAATTGAATTTACGTATGTTAATTTTAAATTTAAATCTGTCTCAAATATAACATCTGGTAATAATTCTGCTATGTCTCGATATTTTACCTCTGAGTCTTTTATTTTCTGTTCAGTTATTTTTCTTTCTGTTATATCTTCATACGTTATAAGAATTCCCATTACCTTTTGTTTAGGATCTTGGAGTGGTATTCTATTTACATCCAACCAAATTTTATCTCCATCTTTATTTGTCCAAGATTCAATTACATGATATTCAGCATTGATTGAATTCATAACCTCGAGTTCTTTCTCATTGAAGTTTATCATGTTTTTATTCTTTATTAATTCGTAATCAGTTTTCCCAATTATGATTTCGGGTGATGAACGACCGATAAGTTCAGCAAATTTATTGTTACACCCTACATATGTTAAGTTTTTATCTTTCCAACAAATGTATTGAGGTATATTTTCTGTAATATTCTTTATCATAGCATACGAGTTATGTAGGGCCTCATCATATCTTTTAGGTGTAAAGAGATCCCAAAATCTAATTTCTGGAACTAAATCTGCAATTTTTGCTATTTTTTTATTGGTATCTTTTAATTCTAACTCCAAATTTTTAAATTTTGAAATATCCTTTAACTTTATAAATATCTTTTGTTGATTATCATTATCTCTGAAGTGTTTAGCTTGTATTTCGACCCATACATTAGAACCATTCGATTTTTTTATCCTTAATTCATTCTGCTGGTAATTAGTGCCTAAATTATCTATAATATCTTGAAATTTATTTAAATCACTAGAATGTATGATTTTCTTAAAGGATTTTCCAATTAAGTCTTTTCTGGTATACCCTAAAATAGATTTATATACTTCTTCATTAATGTATTTGATATTATTGTTATTATTTATTTCAACAACAACAATCAAATCATCCAAACTTTCCCAGATAAGTTGATCTCTTTTTTTAAATTCATAATTTATTCTATCCCTTGATATCATACGATTTTCCCATTTTACGTGTTAATTCCGATTTTTTTTTGCAGAATATAATAATAGAAAAAGAAGTTTTATATATTCTTATTTCTTAAAATAAAAGTCTGAGTTATTAACTCGCTCATTTTTTTTGGAAATTTAAATTTGGAAAAAGTTAGCCTTTATGGGTTTATTTATAAAATATAAGTCTTTATTAGATTCTCATCAGCTTTCTCAATAGTTTTATACTTACTTAATGAGTCATAAGTTTCTCCATATATGACATCTCCAATATTTTCAATGAGATCTGAATAACGTAATGTAAGTTTTCCGGCAAATTCTAATATTTCGTCATTGACATTACCTTGAATAATTGTGGTTGGACCCATTATATCTTTAGCTTCCATAATCAAATCTTCAGGTTTTTTTAATTGCATTATGAGATTATTTTCAGTTTCATTTCTCCCAACTATGATTTTGGTTCCCTTGTAACGAAAATGTCTCCCATATTTTAATATTGGAATATCTTTCATTCTCAAAACTCCATTTTCAGTAAGTTTAAGATAATCTCTCATCCGATTAGAGAAGTTCTTGTCTGTTAGTAAGCATCCACCACAGGCATGGTAATTTTCCAGTAATCCATGTTTTCGTGCTAAATCCAATTGTATCTTCCTACTCCTACCTTTAATATCTAGAAGTTTTGAACGATCAATCAAACCTTTCTCTTCTAAGATAGTCGGTTCTAAATGCAATGCTGATAAGGGTCTTAAAAGTTTTCCTTCTAGCCCAGACTCTCTTTCTACAACTTTCAATGCTTCTCGATGTTGAGATTTTGGCCTCTGATTAAGAACTTCACCAGTAAAGATAAAGTCAGCATTTATTTCTTTACTAAATTCTGTTGCTTTCTTTAAGATGTATATCCTACAATCTATACATGGGTTTAAGTTTTTTCCATAGCCAAATTTAGGGTTTTTGACAATTTCTAAGTAGTCATCCCCTTTTGATAATGTATGCACTTTCATTCCTAGCTTGTCATAAAATAAGCTTAGTCCACATTCAGAATGGCTAAGAGCCTTATCACAAAGGCAAAATGGGGATTTAAAGTTTAAGCCCACAATTTCAATACCTTGAAGTTTTAATAATAAACAAGCTGTTAGACTGTCTAAACCCCCGGAAACTAGACCTAAACCTTTTAGATGGTTTGTATTTTGATTTTTTATTTCTGTCATTTATCCTGTATCTTAAATCTTTTTTATTTTTAATAACCATGACTCCTTTACCGTTTCTAAACTCTTAACCTCAAGTAAAGTTCCCAATTTCTGACGTTCACAATTAGCTGGAATAGTTTTTAAAGCTGCTGGAAAATCAAGAGTAACTTCGAGAATTTCTCCTGAATTCATTTCTTCTAGTTTTAATTTAGTATAAACAAACGTCATTGGACAAACTTTTCCCCTAATATCAAGTTTTTGAATTTCTTCCAAACTTTTACTCAAAACACGCATCACCTATTTTGTAATCATGAGTTGATACAAGGTCTACAGGGTCATCTCCACAAGCTAAGCATTTTTCATTTCTAACCAGTTTTATAAAACTGAAACGATATTTTAGCAAATCTAAAAATAGCATCCGATTCGTAATAAGATCCCCAATATTTAAGATACTTTTTATTGCCTCATTTGCTTGAATACATCCTATAATTCCAGGTATTAATCCAATTACTCCCGCTTGAGAACATGACATTGAGGGTTCAAGTTCTACTATATCTCCGAAAACACAACGATAGCATGTAGTTTTTTCTTTAGGAACTACACTCATTATTTGACCATTAAATCGTATAACACCTGCAATGGAAAATGGTATTCTTAAGCTAATACATGCATCATTGATTAGCATTTTAGTAGGGATATTATCGGATCCATCAATAACAAAATTAGAATCCTGAAAAATCTCCTTAACATTAGTCGGTGAAAGAATGTCATTTACAATTTCTAGATTAACATCAGGATTCAATAATGACAGTTTTTCCTGGGCACTTTGAGTTTTATTTTTATTTATATCGTTGCTGAAATGGAGAATTTGCCTATGTAAATTTGATAAATCAACTTTATCAAAATCGATAAGTTTTAAATTCCCTATTCCTGCTGCAGCTAAATAATAGAGAACTGGAGAACCGAGTCCACCGCAGCCTATTACAGTAACTGTTGAATTTAATAATTTTTTTTGCCCAATTCCACCAATTTCTTTTAAAACAATTTGGCGAGAATACCTCTCGATTTGTTCTTGAGTAAAATCCATACGAATCAAATTTTTCTTTTATATTTTTAAATTTAACAGAAACGAGTAATGTTGATAACAGATTAATCTATGATATTTAAAAAAACGATATAATCCATTTATTCTTTACTTTATTTTTTTATAATAATTAAATTCAAATATCTATATAAAATATGCTTTTTCCTAAAACATCTAGTCAACAGCTTCATGAAAATGTAAGAAAATTTTAAAATATTATATAAAATTTTAAATTGAGATTATCATATTTAATCTATAGAAATACTTACTAAATAAGGTAAGACTATGGAAGATTTGGTCAACTGTTTAAACTGTGGAAAATGCTTAGATTCTAAAGAAAAAGAACATTACAATTATTGTGCTGAATGTATTTTAGATTTGAGTTTTAAATGCAAAGACCTAGATCATGAAGAAATAGATAAAAATCTCCAAAAAATTTTAGATTTTTTTGAATCAGATGTTACTTCAGCATTCAGGAAAGATCCCGCTGCTCATTCTCTAATTGAAGTTCTTACAAGTTATCCAGGTATAAAAGGGATTTTGATTTATCGAATCGCGCATTTCTTTTGGAAATTAGGGATGCCATTTGTACCTAGATATCTTTCTGAAATTGCTAGACAATTAACCGGGATTGAAATTCACCCCGGTGCAGAAATTGGAAAAGAATTTTTCATTGATCATGGAGGTGGTGTCGTGATTGGGGAGACTTCTGTGATTGGTAATAATGTCACGCTATTTCAGGGAGTATCTCTAGGGGGAGTATCAGCTGATCCAGTCAAACGTCATCCAACTTTAGGTAATAATATTGTTGTTGGAGCTGGTGCTAAACTTTTGGGACCAATAACGATTGGAGATAATGTAAGGGTAGGTGCAAATTCTGTTGTAGTTAACGATGTCCCCCCCAATTCTGTTGTGGTTGGCATTCCGGGCAAAATTATCTCTCGAAAGGGAGAAAAAATCGAAAGAATTGATTTAAGGCACGGAAATCTCCCTGATCCATTAGCAATTGCTCTTTCTACCTTAAATTCAAGGATTGAATATTTAGAAAGTAAATTTCATAACGATAAAAATACAGCAAAAAAAGAGATTGAGATCTTTTTTGGCGAATATGGTAGTGGAATTTAAATATCTTTAAAACAATAAATATACTTGGTCTTTACTATGAGCAATTCCTTCAGAAAACAAATATTTAAGATTATTAAAATACCAATGATTGTTTTTAAAGTGTAATTCATTATTTATCACTTCAAATTGAAATTAGTTTAAAAATGAAAATCTTTTCAAAAAAAGTAAAATATGGATTGGCAGCGTTATTTGAATTAGCGAAAAATTATAATATGGGGTATATTCAAATAAGAGACATTGCTTCAGCACAAAAAATTCCTCAGAGTTATTTAGAACAGCTGCTCTCCATTTTAAAGAAGGCAAAGTTAGTTATAAGTTTGCGTGGATCTCAGGGAGGTTATAAACTTGATAGACCAGTTAGTCAAATTAAAATAATTGACATTATTGAAGCTTTAGATGGACCTTTGATAATTTCTGATTCTACAAAATCCTCAGAAGTTCTTAACATATATTGGAAGAAAATAGAGGATCAATTTAAAGAAATTTTAAATGATTCTTTAGAAAAATTGTTAAATGAGGAAGATCAATTAATTAAACGGTTGTTTTATCAAATCTAAAGTGGAATATGAAAGATTTTACAATACTTCTCTAAAATTTCATATCTTAGATTATTAAAACAAATTATAACCTCTTTAAATTTTTACAAGTTTTTCATTATAATAAAAAAATATTTATATTTATTTAAATTCCATACTTTGTCACTCAAGATAGTCAACATTCATTAATTTTAACATAAAATAAAAAGATTAGAAAATTAAATTGAGGTTCCTTAATAATGGGAAGAGTATATAATAATATTATAGAGACTATAGGAAGAACACCTTTGGTAAAATTAAATCGAATTACTAAACAAATTGAGCCCAATATATATGTAAAAATAGAATCTTTTAATCCGGGTGCAAGTGTGAAAGATAGAATTTGTATGTCTATGATTGAAGTTGCTGAAGAGGCGAATATAATTAATAAAGATACTGTCATTGTAGAACCCACTTCAGGTAATACGGGAATTGGATTAGCTATAGTGTGTGCTGTTAAAGGTTATAAATTAATTCTGACAATGCCAGAGAGCATGTCAATTGAAAGAAGGAAAATTTTAAAAGCATACGGTGCAGAATTGGTCCTAACTCCTGCGTCAGGAGGAATGAAAGGAGCCATTCAAAAAGCAGAAGAATTATCTAAGGATAAAGATAAAGTTTTTATTCCGCAACAATTCAAAAATTTAGCTAACCCCGAAATTCATCGAAAAACTACAGCTGTTGAAATTTTAGAGGATTTGGATAATAAAATTGATGGGTTTGTTTCTGGAATTGGAACTGGAGGAACAATTACAGGTGTTGGAGAAATTCTCAGAAAAGAAGTTGGTGCTCATGTGAAAATTTATGCTGTTGAGCCAGATGATTCTCCTGTTCTATCCGGTGGCCAACCAGGTCCACATAAAATCCAAGGTATTGGAGCAGGATTTGTTCCAGAAGTGTTAAATACGGAAATATATGATAAAATAATTACTGTTAGAGAAGATGATGCGGTAGAAACGACTAGAAATTTGGCAAAATTAGAAGGTATATTTGTTGGTATTTCTGCTGGTGCCGCAGCTTGGGCAGGGATTTATGTGGCTTCGAAGGATTTTTCAGAAGGACAAAATTTGGTAATAATTTTACCTGATACAGGAGAACGATACCTGACTACAGATTTATTTAAAGCCTAAATTATACATTGTTTCTTTTTTTTTAATAATTCCTTACATATTAGGATTCACTCTTAACAAAACAAATACAGTGGTCAATTTTAAATTCATTAGTCATTAATTTTTTTATTAGCTGTTAGTATTCTTTAGAAATTTTTTAATTCGAAAAATTTAATGCATGATCTAGACTCTTAATTATTTTCTCTGCTTGTTCAATTCCAACTGATAATCTCATAAGATAAAAATCGAAGCCCAAATTTTCTAGTTCTTCTTTAGAGTCTTCATAATGAGCCATAATAACATAAGGAGACAAAAGTGTTTTTTCTGACCCTAAACTGGGACCTTTTAAAATTGGAGAGTGTAGATTGTCATAAAATTTCTCAGCTTTTTGTTTTGTTGATTCTTTTAATATAAAACTCAATAGTCCACTTCCTCCCTTAAGATATTTCTCCATAAGCTTATGATTTGGATCACTTTCTAAAGAAGGATGATATACTTTTTTTATTGCTTTATGATTCACTAGAAATTGTGCTACGATTGCACTATTTTTGTTGATTTTTTTCATTCGCTCTTTAAAATTTCTAATATTACGCGTTAAAATTTTTATTTCATTGAAGTTCATATCTAAATTTGTTAATTTATTGAATTCTCCTATTTTTTTTGAAACACTATAATCTTTTATTAATAATACTCCTCCAATATGATTGTTTTTACCACTGAGAAATTTAGTAGTACTGTGAACAATGAAATCAACATCGAATTCAAAAGGATTAAGGTTATAAGGTGTAGCAATTGTATTATCAACGATTATTTTTACTCCTTTAGAATGAGCAATTTCGACTATTTTTTCTAGATCAACCAACTGAATTAAAGGATTTGAAGGAATTTCGACTATAATTCCTGCTGTGTTATCACTAATGCTATTTTCTAAATTTTCAATAATTCTCTCTCTAATAAAAATCGTTTCAGGAAATCCATATTTTTTTGGCCATTTTTCTAGAATACGAATAGTATCTACATATAATGAGCCCAACGCAATGAATTGATTCTTTTTTTCAGATAGTAACGAGAAAATCGAAGCAAATATGGCTGCCATTCCTGATGGGTATAGAAAACATTTACTGGGATCTCCATGCTCGAGATTTGCAATAATTTTTTTGAGATTTTCCTCAAGTCTTAGGTTAGCTTCGGTCGAAACTTCTTTACTGCAGATTTTTCGAGAACTCACATTAAATCCTATATGTCTTCTAAGTATAGTCAACATTGCATATCGAATACTGAAAATTAAGATGATGCCGATGTTATTCTTTTGATCATGCCGAATCAACAAATTTAACTTCTTTGATTTATTCGATTCGTCTAAATCATCTATTCCAAGTAATCCAATATTAATTTTACCAGCGACATAATTTGGGAACATTCCATTTTGATTGGCTAACACTAATATATCAGCTTCGGAAGCCTTAACTTTAGTTATTACTCCAGGTAATTTTTTACATAAATAATTATAGAATTCTAAAGGTAACCCTGCATCGAAATAGATTTTATTTCCTTTTCTAAAAAAAAAGTCAATTACTAAGAAGATAGCACTTTGATAGCTATGACAGCTAATTGCTCCAACTGCATTAAAGTTTTTTTTATTCTCTGATTCTAAAACTTTTATGATTGGATGAGTTACAAATCTAGGATAACCACGATTGACATAAATATTATTCTCTTCGTAGTCAATAATATCTTTTAATTTAGGAAAAATCGCGGATACACCGTGAAATCCACCAATACTTTTTACATTTCGTTTCTCAGGAAATTTAAATTTACTCATATTCAATCAAATATTTTTAATATTGAAATAGTCTTAGCTATATCTTCGAAATTATTATAATAATTAAATGAAAATCTTAATAATGTTTTTTCAAGTGATTTAGTTTTATTTCTAAGAGATATATGGATGCCATTCTTTAGTAACTCCTTAAAAATATCTTCTGCTCTATTATGCTCAAGTGTAATAATTCCTGATCGGTTTTCCAATTCAATCGGAGTAATTATTTTGTAGTTTAATTTCTTTATCTCATTTAAAAATTCAGATGTAAGCCAAAGTATTCTTTTACTTATTCTTTTTAGCCCCTTTTGTAAATCTCCTGACCCAATTTCCTCAATTAAGTTTAAGCCTCCCTTTAAAGTAAACAAAGCTGGAAAATGAGGTGTTCCTCCTAAGCAATCCATAGCACTAGTTTCTTTTTTGATATTAATATTCTCATTATCCATCGAAAAGGCATCTTTAACACTTAACCAACTTGAAAAAGGTAAATCGATATCATTGATGATCTTTTCTTTTATAAAGAGGATTCCAATTCCATAACCACAGCATGCCCATTTTAAGGCTGAAGTAACAAGTATGTCAATATTACATTTATTAACATCTATGGGAAAGGCACCAAATGATTGAGTTGCATTAACTATATTTAATATATTGTTTTTCTTACATAAATCTCCTAATTTCTCAAGATCTTGTTTATATCCAGTAGAATATTGAACGTGGCTATGAATAATATAATTAGTATTACTAGTAATTTGATTTGTTATATGTTCAATTGGATATTGATGATTCACATGCTTAATTTTTGTATTTTTGAAACCTAATCTTTTAAATATATGGATTGAAGAGGGAAATTCACTTTCAGGATAGAGAATTTCGCCAGGCTTTATTAATCGAGCTACAGCATTCATGCAAGAAGAAGTATTAATAAAAAAAGCAATTTCTGTTGGTTTTGCATTAAAATATTGAGCAACTTTTTCTCTGATGGAATTTAATTCTATAAAAAAATCATCCCAAAAAATATCACCATAAATTAGCATGTCATTTAGGTACTTCAATCCTGAATTGTATGCGCTTCTACTCAAAGGTGAACCTCCAGCTGACTTTAAACTTATTACACTTTTAAGAGCTGGAAATTGGTGCTCGCGAATTTCTTCCCAATTGACTTCCATATAATTTTCAACTTTTTAAAACTTATAGTTAATTAATTTAAATTACTCCTTTTTAAAATAAATATGGCAATTTTACTAAACATATTAGGAAAAGTATTAGTTAATCTATATCCTTGAGTGGGAAGAAAAATTTTATGGGAAACTTGAATTTTATAATATTCACAGAATTGAAAAAATTTAGCAACTGTAAAAATTTGAATTTTTTTGCCATAAAACAGATTTTCATTTATTTTACTCCGTTTTAGCGTTCCTTTAAGTAAAAATGTTAGTCTGTTCTTCCAATATGCTAAATTTTCAAAACTGATAATGCAATTTTTTCCCACACGTAACATCTCTTGGATAAGATACAAAGGATTTGCAATATATTCTAATGTTTGACTTAAAATAACATAATCAAAGGAATTTTCTTGAAAATCTATAAGTCCTTCATTTAAATCTTCTTGAATAACCGATACTCCACTTTTTAGGCAAGATTTTATCTTTTGCAATGAAACTTCAATCCCTAATCCCTTAATTTTTTTGTTTAAAATTAGTTCCTTTAACAATTTACCATCTCCACATCCCAAATCTAAAACCCTACTTTTAGGTTTGATAATGTCGAAAATAATTCGTAAATCTTTTCGTTCTAACAAGCTTCACATTCTCGTATAATAATTATATTTTAAGATTTTCAAGAAAACTTAAAACTACTTCACGAAGATCCTTACAATCAACTAAAAAAGAATCATGACCGTAGTGAGTTTTAATTTCTACAAAACTAGTTTCAATATCGTTGAACTTTAACGCGTAAACAATTTCTCTCGATTGGGTTGTAGGATATAACCAATCAGAAGTAAATGAGATGACTAAGAATTTAACATTCTTGATTCGAGAAAATGTTTTCATCAAATTTTGATCTTTTTTTAAATCAAAATAATCAATAGTTTTTGTTAAATATAAATATGAATTTGCATCAAAGCGCTTAGTAAATGAAGTTCCTTTATATTGTAAGTAACTCTCTACTTCAAATTCCTCCTTAAATTGAAAAATATATTCGGGATTGTAGCGTAAATCTCTCCCAAATTTTTCCATCATTGAATCTTCACTTAAGTACGTGATATGCCCAATTTCTCTAGCCAACCTTAATCCAACATTTGGAGGTTCTCCCGTATAATAATTTCCGTTATCCCAATTTGGATCTGAATATATAGCTTGCCTTTGCACTTCATTAAATGCTATATTGAATGGAGTAGCATAAGAGGCTGTTGCTATAGAAATTACCGATTGAGTAATGTTTGGATAGTTAACAGCCCAATCTAGAGCTTGGAAACCTCCAAGACTACCACCAGCAACACCCAGAATTTTTTTTATACCTAAATCATCAACTAATAATTTTATAGATTTAATTATATCGTGAACAGTAATTAATGGAAATTTTAAGCCATAAGGTTTTTCAGTTTCTGGATTAATAGAAGAAGGACCCGTCGATCCATAGCAACTTCCTAGTATATTAACACATATAATATAATATTTTGAAGGATCAAATGGTTTTCCTAGACCAACCATCTCATCCCACCAACCTCCAATATCACTATTATCACGAAACACATGAGAACTTCCGGATAAAGCGTGAAAAATTAAAATTACATTTGATTTAGAGGTGTTCAAGACTCCATATGTTTCATACGCTAATTGAAAGCCTTGTAAACTTTCTCCTGATTCAAGTATGAAAGTTTTATCCCACAAAAAATATTTAAGATTTGGTATTTTATTTTGTAGAACTTCGATTAAATTAATTCACCATTTTTTGAACAGTTTTTATTTCTATATCAATTAAAAATTTAATACCTAAAGAAAATAAGGGTAATTTTTGCTTTTAATTTTATAAATGATTCTTTTTTCTAGAAAGAGAGGAATCAATAAAATTCTATTATTAATTGAATTCGCCCTTGCTTAAATATAATTTCAACCGTTTCCTTATTATTGGATTTGTTTATTGAATTTTATTTTCCTTTTCTCTTTCTTTTTCTCTTTAACCTCGTTAACTCTTATAAGTTGATCTATTATTCTCCCATAAAAGGGCATTCTGAAATTATTCTGTTCTTCAAATAAGATATAGTTTTTAATGATGTAAACTAATCGTAATAATAATCATAGTAAAAATAAGAAACTTAAAATGAATTCATAGATAAAAGGTTAATAGTATGGTAAAAGTAATGAAAGTACTTCTATTGTTGAAAGAGATGATTTATGAATCTACAAGTCCTTTAGAAATACTCAGATTCGCAAAATATTATAAAAGTAAAGGACTTGAAGTTATTGTTGTACTGTGGGGTCCCATGGGCATTTTATTAGGAAAGAAAAATAAAGTTGGTAGGTTGCGATATGAAGATGATGTAAAAGAGTGTATTACATCAGGAATTCAATTTAAGTGCTGTGACTTAGCAGCGAGTCTTATAGGTTTAAATAAAAAAGAGTTGATCGAAGGAATTGAGATAGTTGAATCAAATGTTATTGCTGATCTATTGTTACAATTTCAAGAAGAAGGGCAATTAATTTTTTCATTGTAAAATCTTGAATAATCAAGGGTTTTTACTTTAGTAGTGATCTTTTTCAGGATGAATTTTTCTAACGAATTCAAAATTAAATATTTCGTCCAATGTGAGAGCTTTCTTAATATATCCCAATTTATACATTGTTTTTACAAACCCTTTAGTTGAGTCTAAATAACCTTGCGAAAGTGATATACAATATTTCGGAGAAATTTCTAGCACTGCCTTAACAAATTGCTTATTTCCATTAAGTATTGTAAAAGTTTTTGAAATTACTTCTGCTGATTTATCTGGGGACTCTCTCAATAATTTTGATGCTTTTTTATGATGTTTTAAGAATGTTATAACTATTTCTGGAAAATTTTTGAATAATTTTTCGTGAAAAAATATACCATAACTTGGATTATCAGGTAAGAAATAATTAGGTGGAATAATTAAGTTAGAATCTAGAATTGTTTTTGCAAAAACTAATAATGCAGGAGTTCCTACTCCTCCCTCCAATAACCCCTTTTTCATATCACAGGCGATAAATTCTGCTTGTTTGTAATTTTTAACTTTAATTTCATCTTTCAATTTATGTTTCTCTAAGTAATAATTAAGAATTGCATCATGAATAGAACCCACACTCGGTGTTCCTATAACACTTCCCTTAAATTGACAAAGAACTTTATATATGTCATCATCCAATTGTGAAATTGATTTTTGTTTTTTTTTACCAATCATAATAGTTCCTTCAACATGTCCTCCCGCAACACATCGAATAGGAACACCGGTATCTATTCCTATGATCGCTGGTGGTATTCCCATGTATCCAATATCCAACTCACCTTTCTTAAAAGCTTCAACCATAAGTGGACCAGTGCCAAATAACAACCAATTAACTTTTATTTGTAGATCTTTCTCTAGCTCATTATCCCCCATAAGTACGAAATTTGTATGGTAAGTCGTAGAAAGATGCCCAATATTAAGTTCTATTTTTGTAATAGTATCAACCGTTTTATTTATTTTACTTTCGTGAAAATTCCAACATTATTTAGTAGTTATAATCTAAAATATTAATTTATTTAATTGCTTTTATGATAGTATATTAATTAGAATCTAAAATTAAATAATTTTAATCGTTTGTTAAATGCTAGAAGTCAAAGTAAACTTTTTATCTTTATTAATAGATATCACTGAAGTTGAAGAAATAAAACTCTTGATAGCAGATAATTCAGATATTAGAAATCTCTTAGATCAATTAGCTGAGAACTTTGGGGCAAAATTTGAAGAAATGATTTTCAAAACTTCACATGATTTAAGCAAATATGTAATTATTACCAAAAATGGTAAGGATATCAGGACGTTAGAGGGTTTAGAGACAAAAATTGAGAAAAATGATGAGATTTCATTCATTCCGGCCATTGCGGGTGGTTAAAAAGCGAGATGCCAGATCGGGGTAAAGCGTAGTGAAGTGAATTGCGCGCAACCTGGTGACGTTAAGTAAGCTAAAAATTACCTTCTAAAATTCTGTAATAGACTAATTTCTAATCCATAAACCATAAATTTTTAGAGTTATATTATATTATATTGAATATATATTGTGCGACCCCATGAATTAAGGGAATTAATCGAATTGAAGTATGGTTAATTAAATATATAGAAAGAGAAAGTAGAAAAAATTATATATGCCAGCGTATCCGAGTAGTAAGGAGGCGGCCTATAGAGCTCCTATGTGACTCTAGCCGAAGCAGAGCCGTTGCGTAAGCATCGTGGGTGCAAATCCCACCGCTGGCTCTAATAATTCTTAACTAATTATTTAAATTACTACTCTAATTTAAATCTAGAAGCTATCCTCTTCTCATTAACAAAATGAGAAAAAATTAATAACAAAAATCCGTCTTGTAAAGAAAGAATTTTCAAAAATTTACCATTTTAGTTTAAATAAGGATAAAGAAGTTATTATTATAAGACATTCTAAGCGA
Source organism: Promethearchaeota archaeon (assembly GCA_019057775.1). The sequence goes on along the minus strand of JAHLWT010000169.1, from coordinate 7,582 downwards.
AAATACTTTTCGTTGTGATATTATAATGAAAAAAAAATACTATATGTTTGGAACATTTCTTTTAGGGATTCTCATTTTAAATATGAGTTTTGGGTTTACATTAGCCTTTGATGAGGGAGGTGATGACCCTGTTGATGATCCTGATCACCCCGAAGAACCTAAAGAACCGGTGGAACCCGATCATCCAGAAGAACCTAAAGAACCAGATGAACCTGACAATCCTGAAGAACCACATGATGACAAACCTGATGATGATAATGATGGTGTAGATGATAACAAAGAAGAAGAAGAAAAAAGGAATATATGTATTTGGTTTGGAGATAATGTAGTAGAAATGTCATCCATATTACGACATGGAGATCAAAAAGATATATTAGATATGAGGATTGGGTACAAGCATCATGGGTTATCTATTCGAGTTTCATTTGGAACTATTATGAGGGTTGAAGAGTCCTTAGAAGATCCTGAAGAACCCAAAGAATCGGCAATTGAATCTGGTGATGATCATGAGTGGATTGAATATAAACTGGAATTTGAAGTCAATTTTCGAGGATTTATTGAGTATGTCGATCTTAATGATAACGGTGTCTATGATCATGAGATTGATAGATTCATTGAGGATTTTGGAATAAATTCATTTCAACCAATAGAATACTCATTAAAACCTATATCAAATGATAGTAATTTACATTATTTCTTACTTAATACAACTGATGGAGTCTTTGCCGCTCATATTTATTTTGTTGAGGAATTTATTTATCTCAATGACACCATAATCGCACCAACTCAGGTTAAAATTGATATTGAGATCACTAATTTTGATTATCTTAATGATAGTTCTCAACTGGCATTGATTACAAAATTAAGATCTGAAAGTTTTGACTATGAAGAAAGAGAAGAAACTAAAGATGAAAAGGATGGGTATGCGGATGACGAAAAAGAAGTATTTATTGAAAATGATATTTATACCGGTATCTTTAGTTGGAAGGAAACTGCTCTTGTTGACGGTGTTGAAATGGAGGTAAAAACCAATAATTTAGAAACAGACTTAGAAGATGAGAATATTCAGATATTATTAATCAATTATCCTCGAGGAAATCATATCTACCATGATCCTAAGATAGGCATCTCAATAACAAGCATATTGGGAAGTACACAACCTACAATGGTCCCCATTATTATTACAGGGTCCGTCATTTCAGTTATAGGAGTAGCAACTATCGGTAGTCTACTTCTCAGAAAACGTAAAATAATAAGATGAGGAAGAATCTTAAGAAATTAATCATAAATTTTTTTTTTATTATTTTTAATTGAACATTTTTAATAATTAATATAAAAGAAAAAACAGAGGAAAAGTAGGAAAAATAAAAAAAGTCAAATTTATAATGTATAATATAAGGTCGTGATTTGAAATAAATCACTCTAAATGTAATAATTGATATTAAAATGAGATTTTAGCAATGAAAAATAAAAATTATTTGATTAGTTTTTTTTTATTGGGGATTATATTATTTAATTTTAGTTTCGGATTTGTTCAAGCTTTTGATGATAATAATTTTGGTAATGATAATGATGATATTAATGATGAATTTGAAGATTTAAATAAAAGACATATTGAAGTTGATAGAGGAGAAGATGAGATTCATATTTCTTCTATTAAAAAAAGTGAAAATGGGAAAGACCAAATAAGTATATTTGTTTCTAATGATGCTGACGGAATTAATTTTGTTATTAGATATAGATCTAAATTCGGAGAGGAGTCTGAATTTGATATTGCATTTGGAGTTCTAATTCGTGAGATAATTGAATTTGTGGATGTTAACGAGGATGGAATTTATCATCCTGAAACGGATATAAAAATTCAAAATGTTCAACTACATAATTTTACTCCAATTGTATATGAAATATCAAACAGCAGTGAACTTCACTACCTTAGAATTAGAACAAAAGATGAAATTTTTACTGCTCATTTATATATTGCTGAAGAATTTACTCTTGTTGATAATATATTAATCACACCTTCTCAATTAAAAATTGATTTTGAAATCTCGAATTTTGATTATTATAATGAAAGTTCTCAACTTGCCCTATGTGTAAAGTTAGATTCTGAAGTTGATTTTGAACATGAAGAAGAAACTGAAGATGAAGAAAATGGATATGCTGAAAATGAACAAGGTTTTACCACAACTATGGGCTTTTATACAGGTTACTTAACATGGAGTAAAACTGCTTTAATTGATGAGGGTATAGATGAAATATCTGTAAGTCCATTATTAGTTGATGACCATAGTCAAAATTTTTATATTAGTTATCCCCGTAGTGAATACATATATCACGATCTTAGATTAGGTATTGAAGGTATTTTAATACCCTTAGCCAAATCACCATCCCCTACTAACCTTACTATGCTTATTATTTTAATTGGTGCTGTTAGTGTTAGTGTAATCTACGCAACATATCATTTGGTTAGTAATAAAGTACCCACAAAAAAACGTAAAAAAGATAGAGAAGAGTACTTTAATGAACTATTCCAAGAAGAGGAGGAATATATTCCTTATAGTGAGATATCTCCACTTCAGATAATTTTTGAGGAAAATGCCTTAGAAAAACTTTCTCGAATAAAAGACCTCAATTTAACAGTAGTTTCAGAAGATTTTTTTAAATTAGTTGATCAATTTAAATGGGATCAAAATGAGCGGGAGGCTTTTATTCATGAAATGTTTGCATTATCGCCTTTTGAGAGAAGATCAATCTTAGAAGAAATGGCTGTAAAATCATAAACTTAAAGGCGATAATAAAAAGACTGATAAGGTGGAGCTTCTCAAAATAATGTCAAGCGAATTACTTACACATGAAAGCCTGGTTTTTAGTGTAGTTCAAGAATATCTTAACAAGAATAGATATTTTGATGTTAATGAGATACTCCCTTTTATTGTTTCTAGATTTAGAATGTCTTCCATAAATATAAACATGAAAGGCATAGAAGAAATTTTAAAATCCTTAGTTAAAAAGAAAATAATTGTTGAAGGATCAAAATTATCGATTGATGAAATCTTAAATAATGAAAAAAGAAAAAAAATTTATGACTTCATTTTGGATAATCCTGGTACCTATTTCTATAAGATAGTAACAAAATTAGGAATAAGTAATCATGTTGTCGTATGGCATCTAAAAATGCTACAAAAATTTAATTTTATTAAAGTAGAAAAATTTGAGAACCATAATGTTTATTTTGATGCTCAGTTTAATGTAAAAAATTCCAAATTCGCATATATCACATCAAAAGAGAAAGTTAAGAAAATTATCGTTTATTTGCAGGAAAATGATTATGGAATTTCTAAGTCTCAGCTTTCAAACGCATTAAAAATGCACCCAAATACGATTTCTAAATATCTTAAAATGCTTGAACAATTCAATATTGTAATTAAAAAAAAAGTTTCAAAAAGAGTAATCTACTTCTTGAATGAGGCCTATATATAAAAATCTTTTCCAATATTTATAATTATACCTGTTAATTAATCTTTTTATAGGATCTGAATTCAAAGATACAAAATTTCAAATATTGAAAGAAAAACATGTTCTGATTTAGAAAAGATTTGGAAACTTTATTCTTTTTCTTACGAATGTTCGGGATTTTAAATCAAAATTACAATTGAAAAGTTTTATAGCTCAAAATGTCACCATTTTCTCTTATATAGTGCCGTTAGAATTACTAATATAGACTAAATTAAAATAAAATAATTACATTAGGGGTTTAAAAAATGAAAAAAAATAATTTATTTGGCATTTTTTTGTTAGGCTTTTTACTTATAAGTACCAGTTTTGGTCTTGTGACAGCTGATGATGACAACGATGATGATGATGGTGTCGACGATGAATATGAGGAACTAAATGAGAGAGATATTGAAATTAAGTTTAGTGATAATGAATTTAAGATTGAATCTCATTTAACTAACGGAGATATTGTTGATGAAATTGAATTTAAAGTAAAATATGATGCTGAAGGTCTTTCTATTGAAGTTTCTTATGAGGAAGAGTATGAAGGGGAAGGTCCATTGATCGCATCTACTACTTATGAAGAAGTTATTGAAGATGGGAATTCTGATGAATTTGAGTTAGAGTTTGAAGCTAAATTTCGTAAACTCATTGAGTTTGTTGATGTTGATGGTAATGGAATGTATAATGAGTCGATTGATCAGACTATTCAAGAAGTTGAATTAAATTCTTTTCAAAATATAAGTTACACGACGTCAATTGTTTCTGACACTACTTCATATCATATTATAGTAAATACTACAGATGGGGTATTTACCGCTCATATATTCTTTGTAGAAGAATTTACATTAGTTGATCAGACACTTGTAACACCCACTCAAACTAAAATCGATATTGAGATCACTGATTTTAATTATTTTAATGATAGTTCCCAACTCGCTTTATATGTCAAATTAGAGTCAGAGATAGATTATGAAGAAGAAGAGGAAACTTATGATGAAAAAGAAGGATATGCTGAAAATGAAGCTGGAGTAATCACAAAATCCAATGGATACTCTGGGATTTTTACATGGCAAGAAAACGCAACTATTGATGGCGTGTCAATGAACGTGTTAGCAAATACGTTAGATGTAGATGATGATGACGAAATCGAACAAAAATTAGTTCTTAACTATCCACGAGGGAACCACATTTATCATGATCCTAAAATTGGTATAATTTTTGGACAATCCTCTACTACAAATTTACCAATTGTCCTTACTGGGACAGTTATTACAATCGGAATAATTTGTATTGCAGTTGTAATTTTAGCTAGGAAACATAGAATTGCCTAAGTATAGTTTATCAATAAAATTTTTTTTTTTATTAAAATTAATATAAAATAAATAATAGGATGGATTGAAATAAAAAAATAAAATCTTATATTAAAATTGAATTGAATCTGATATGTTAAAACAAAAGAAAAAGTATTTCATAATGTTTACCTTTGTTTTTAGTATTTTAATTATAAATTTCAGCTTCGGATTCGTCACTGCTTCTGATAACGATAATGATGGAGTTGATGATGATTTTGAAGAATTAAATAAAAGAAAAGTCGAAATTGAGTTTAGCAATAATGAGTTTCAAATTGAGTCTCACCTACGAAGTGGGGAAATTATTGATGAAATTAGTTTAAAAACAAAATATAATAATGATGGAATTTCAATTACGTTTTCTTATGAGGAAGAGTTTGAATCTGAAAATTCAAATAGTAATGATTCTGAATTTGAATTAGAGTTTGGTATAAAGTTCCATAAAATTATAGAATATATTGATATTGATGATAATTCTATATATAATTCAGAAGACGATTCGACTATACAAAGTTATTCATTAGATGAGTTCTACCCTGTAAATTATTCAATATATAAAATTTCAGGGGATTGCGATTTACATTATTTCAAGATCGATACTAAAGATGGTATTTTTACAGCTCATATATATGTTACGGAAGAGTTTACAATTGTGAATGACTCTCTCATAACACCAAATCAAATAAAAATTAATATCCAAATAACTAATTTTCCTTATCTTAATAACAATTCTCAACTTGCCTTATATACGAAGTTAGAATCTGAATTGGATTTTGAAGAAGAAGAGGAAACTGAAGATGAAAAAGAAGGATATGCAGAAAATGAGCAAGGAGTAATTACAAGTACAGATCAATTCACAGGATTTTTCACTTGGCAAGAAAATGCAACAATAGATGGAATCTCTCAGAAAGTTTTTATTAGTACAATTAAAGATGATGAGCATGAAGAAAATGAACAAGAGATCTATATTAATTATCGACGTGGAGATTATATTTTCCATGATCCTAAAATTGGTATTGAGGGGCTTTTAATATCGAAAAAGCCTAGCTTTCCTTTAATTCCACTTATTATTGTGATATCAGTTATAAGTGCTTTAAGTATCAGCGTTGCATATTCGGTGTATTATTTCACTCATAATAGACATCCAAGTAAAGGATGGGAGGATAAATTGAAGTTTATTAAACCAGCAAGTCCCGTTAACATTCAGATATTTGAAGAAGAAAATTCAATAAATAAATTAATTGAATTAGGAGATGTGAATATTACTACGGTCTCAGAAGATTTATTTGAGAAAATTAAAAACCTTGATATGGACGCAAACGAGAAACAGGAATTTCTAGAAGAAATGCTTTCATTATCACCTAATGAACGAGATTCAATACTGAACAAGATTCTGAAGAAAAACATTCAAACGCAATGACTTGAATGAATGCTTAATCGAGGTTTTATGATTATTATGCCTATCGAATTGTTGGAGCAAGAGAAACTTGTTTTGACCGTCATTCAAGAATACTTAAATAAGAATCGGTACTTTAACATGAAGGACATCCTCCCATTCATAAAGGCTCGATTTAAAATGGCATCTGTTAATATTAATAATAGAGGTATTGAGGAAATTCTAAAAACTTTAAGTCAAAAAAAAATAATTGTTGAAGGTTCCAAATTAACTCGGGAAGATCTTCTAATTAATCAAAAAAGAAGTTTAATTTATGAATTTATTGGAAAAAATCCAGGAACTTATTTCAACAGAATCGTTAAGAAATTAAATCTTTCTAATCATGTTGTGATATGGCATCTCGAAATGTTATTAAAATTTGAGTTCATAAAAAGACAGAAAATAGAAAATCACGAAATTTATTTTGATTTTGAATATCGTTTGAAAAATACTGAATTAAAATATTTCACTTCAAAAGAAAAAAGTAAGCTTATCATTGATTATCTGAAAATAAACGATATAGGAATAACAAAAACTCGACTTGCAGGTGATTTGAAAATTCATATCAATACAGCAACAAAATATCTCACTTTTCTTGAACAATTTCAAGTCATTCTTAAAAAAAAATTCTCAGGTAAAATACTCTATTTCTTAAATGAAGAATTTATTGAAGTTTGATATAAAATTTCACTTAGAACTATTTTTCAGGAAATTAAAAACTATTTTTCATAATAAATTTTTCGATAAGAAATGGACTACTGATCTCTTATAATTTTCAATACCAATTTATGAATTAAGAATCAAATAAATAAATTTAATTTAAATTAAAGGAGTGAAAAAGTTGAAAAAAGGGCCTGTTTGTTATATTTATTACGCAATAAAAGAGAAAAGAGAAAAGAACAGATTAATTCTAGAAAATCAAAAGATTGTTAAAAAGTAGTTTTCTTTTTCTATATTCCATTTATAACCTTTAACTTTGGGGCATACCCCCACCTGATGTGATGTCCGATGATATTATCATTAATGAAAGAAGATAAGCAATACGTGAAAGTTCATACTGAGAAATTAATTAATAAAATCAACACAAATTATGGGAACAAAAAATAAGGAATATCTAATTATATTATAAGACTTATTTTTAAAATATCGAATCTTATATTGATTATGGGATTATTTACTGTGAAAAATATAATAGGTCTTGTATCCATGGGGCCATCATTTTTACAGTCAATAATAAGAAATGTTCCGTTATATGTGAATTATGATTTAACTTGGCAATGTAACTTAAAATGTAAGCATT
>JAHLWT010000168.1 GCA_019057775.1 Promethearchaeota archaeon | reverse complement strand
TTATAAGTTTTCTTACAGTAAATAATTAAAACCTAATTGAAAAAATTATGAATAAACAAAACAAACAGAATGAACAAATAGACCGGCGCAGGTTTATTGGAATTACTGCTGCTGCTGCAGCATTTTCTTTTATGCCCCGATTTGTCAAGGGTAATGCTTATGGATTAATAATGCCTGATTCTACATTCGGGGGTGTTAAAATCGGAGCTATTACTTATAGTTTCAGAAGCCTTCCAGGCACCAATGCTGAAGATACTCTGGATTATCTGGTTCAATGTGGATTAAGTTCATGTGAGTTAATGTCGGGTCCGATTGAAGAATCCGCAGGGGCTCCAACTATTAATATAAGGGAAATTATGGCAGAGTTTAGGCCGGAAAGACCGGCCGGGGAAAGGGACAGCGTTCCTGAAGGACAACAACGTCGCGGCCGCTTTCAAATGACCCCCGAGATGCGGGAAGCAATAAATAAAAAGCGGGAAGAAATTATCACCTGGCGTAAAACCATTACATCAATGGATAAGTTTAAAGAAATCCGTGAAATGTACAATAATGCCGGGGTTGATATTAATATAGTAAAATTTGACAATATCGGGGGAGATGAAGTCTCTTCTGAGGAACTTGAATATATGTTTAATGTTGCTAAAACAATGGGGGCCAAAGGTATAACAACTGAGTTAGATGAAGCAAAAGCAAAGAAATTAGGTGGATTGGCTGATAAGCATAAAATAGCTATTGGCTTTCACAACCATACACAATTAACGCCAACCACCTATTCAGAAGGTCCATATTTCTCCTATGGTAAAAGTATAATGGCTAACCTTGATATCGGACATTATGCTGCCGGGACTGGCCAATCTGCTTTACCATTGGTAAATGAACTGGGAAATCAAGGCCGTTTACTAAGTATTCATGTAAAAGACCGGACATTTGAAGGGGATACCGTTCCATTCGGGGAAGGTGATGCTCAAATTGCTGAAATCCTTCAATTAATTAAGAAGAAGAAATGGAATGTCTTTTGTGACATTGAACTGGAATATCCGGTTCCTGAAGACTCGGATGCAATCAAAGAGGTCAGGAGGTGTGTTGAATTCTGCAAAAAAGCGCTTACCTAAAGAAATTGCTTTTTATTAATATAAACAAATTAATTAATCACTCAAATCAGCCAAAACATGAAAACAACCAGACGTAGTTTTATTAAAACCAGTGCCATTACTTTAGCAGGTACCTCTCTTTTTTCGAGCTCACTCTTAGCTTCAGGTAAAAGAGGTGAAGTTGTTGGAATTCAGCTTTATAGTGTCAGGGATGATATGGAAGCAGATCCGCTGGGAACCCTGAAACAAATTGCAGGTATGGGATACAGGCATGTTGAACATGCGAATTATGACAACAGGAAATTTTACGGGTATAATGCTGTTGAGTTTAAAAAGATACTGGATGATCTGGGACTGAAAATGCCAAGCGGGCATACTGTTTTAAATGAAGAGCACTGGGATAAAACAAGAAATGACTTTAACGACCCCTGGAAATATACCATTGAAGATGCTGCCACATGCGGTCAGAAATTCGTTATCTCTCCCTGGCTTGATGAAAGTTTAAGGAGTTATGATCCATTTATGAAATTCATGGAAGTTTTTAACAAGTGTGGCGAACTATGCCAAAAATCAGGGATGAAATTTGGCTATCACAACCATGACTTTGAATTCAGCCTCAAGCTGAATAATGAAAATTTATTCGATCTTATGATGAAAAACACGGATGAGGATAAGGTTTCCCAGCAACTGGATATTGGTAATATGTACATCGCGGGAGCCAAAGCAATTGATATTATAAACCGGTATCCGGGAAGGTTCGAAAATATCCATGTAAAAGATATGATTAAAAAAGAAAATGGCGGTGAGGGCTTTGAAAGTACCATTCTTGGTCAGGGTCTCGTTGACCCGAAGAAGGTAATTGATTTAAGCAGAACAAAGGGAGGTACATGGTTATTTATTATCGAACAGGAGGCCTACCAGGGTAAAAGCCCGCTGGAGTGCGTAAAAAAAGATCTGGAAATAATGAATGACTGGGGATACTTGTCTGGCTAACTACAATTTAGACTGGTTTTCCTTAATGGTAAAAGTATAATGGCTAACCTTGATATCGGACATTATGCTGCCGGGACTGGCCAATCTGCTTTACCATTGGTAAATGAACTGGGAAATCAAGGCCGTTTACTAAGTATTCATGTAAAAGACCGGACATTTGAAGGGGATACCGTTCCATTCGGGGAAGGTGATGCTCAAATTGCTGAAATCCTTCAATTAATTAAGAAGAAGAAATGGAATGTCTTTTGTGACATTGAACTGGAATATCCCATTCCTGAAGGTTCCGATGCAATTAAAGAGGTCAGCAAGTGTGTTGAATACTGTAAAAATGCACTTATCTGACACAATAAACCCGGTTATACTAAAAACTGATTATACACCTGGCAGTACCTGTTCCTCAATGCAACTGCAAAAAAAAGTGATTCATGTTGGTATAACTCCGGGAGGAATTAATAATAATAACCCTTTGTGCGATTGAAACGTTTATCTAACTGATTTTTGCCAAAGGCATTCCTTTGGAAGTGTGAATTTTGTGTTTTAGTGTTTTGGTGGCCACAAAAGCACTAAATCCCACTAAATTATAAAATTAATCTGTTGTATACCAGTTAATTACTAATAAAAATATATATTTTGTCTTTATTAACTTGAAAATAGGTTAACCACATAACGGTTTAATAATAATGTTAAAATACTAACAAAATCATGAAAAATTTGGTCTTATTTTCCCTGGTAATTGTCTATGCACTGGGCTTTATTCAAGCGCAAGAACTTGAGGCTGTTAAATTAAAGGCTCCCAATAAGGACCGTGGATTAACGGTAATGCAAGCCCTTGCAGTCAGAGCCTCAGTACGCGAATGGTCGGATCAGAAACTCAGCCTCCGGGACCTGTCTGACTTGTTATGGGCCGCTGATGGTGTAAATCGTCCGGATGAAGGTAAACGTACCGCTTCTTCGGCAATGAATGCCCAGGATATCGATATCTATGTGTTTATGGAAGAGGGTGTTTATCTGTATGATGCTTTCAACCAAATTCTGAACCCGGTTTGTCCCGGAGATTTTCGTTCACTTCCGGGAAAAACGGCAGCTCCCGTAAACCTGGTTCTGATATCTGACATTTCACGGTTTCGCGCAGGAAATGACTCTCTCAAATTAACCTGGGCAGCGATGGATGCAGGTATCGTTTCACAGAATATCTCTGTTTTTTGCGCTGCTACGGAACTGGTAACCCGTCCACGGGCTAGTTTTCCCGGTATGGAGAAAATGAAAGAAACACTGAAGCTAAAAGATTCACAGCATGTGATGTTGAATCATCCTGTTGGCTATCCTAAAGATCAGGAAAAATGATTCGCTGTCCGTAGACCGCTAAAAGCAGGGGCAAGATTGCAGGGCAAAAGCTGATATGAGTTTTAGTGTCATCATATCCCGACGAACTTTGTTGTTGGGACTAATTCGACATATATTCTTAAGTTTGTTTAAAGCTCCTAAAGAATTTGTCTCAATGAGTCTGATTTTATGTTAACCCTGTGAAACAGCAACTTGGTTGCTCCCCGCTTTGCGGGGGTTTCACATGGTTAACCAGCGGAGCTGGGCGCAAATTCTTTATAAAAGCCCTGTGTCCCTCTGTATGTCCAACCCTACGGTTATTTTAATAATATATACTATGAGAAAGTATATTTTGATATCCCTATTCATCAATTTCTGCGCTGTTGCTTATAATCAGGTTATTAAAGGAACCATTTTAGACAACCAAACAAAAAGTACAATTTCGTTTACAACAGTCTATTTTAGTGGAACATTTGTCGGGACTACTTCAGATCAGGATGGAAACTTTGAGTTAGACATCACAAAATATACTTCAAGGCCATTAACAATAAGCGCTGTTGGATATTATTCTTTTACGCTTACTGATTTTTCAACCGGTGAGCCGTGTATGATTTATTTAACACCCAAGGTATATGAAATAGAAGAAGTTTCTGTTAGTGCTAAATCTCTTGCCAGTAAGAGAAAAGTAAATTTAAGATTGTTTAAAAAGGAATTTCTTGGAACTTCTTATAATGCACGGAAATGTGAAATAATTAATGAAGGCGACATTACATTTAATTATGGCTCTGATGATGATACACTGAAAGTATTTGCATTAAATCCAATCCTCATTTACAACAAGACACTAGGGTATCATATCACATACTATCTGGATAAATTCGAATATGATAAGAAAAGCAAAACCACCTCTTTTACAGGGGATATTATATTCAACGAGGATTTAATAATTATAGAAACAAATAAGCGGTCCTATGAAAGGAGAAGAAGATACGCATATTCTGGATCGAGGATGCACTTTTTCAGAGCACTTTGGGCTGATGATTTAAGATCAACCAGGTTTACAATCAAAAATTCAGCAGATGAAGAACTCAAATATGAAGATGTTGTAATTCAGGAAGATAACAATAGAAAATTTCTGAAATACACTGAAAATCTGGATATATATTACCTCTCAAGCTGGAGTCCTATTAGTTTTCTTAAAGAACAAGTTCTCTTTGAACAAGATGGATTTTTCGATCCATCAGGTATACTCTGGCGCGGCCAAATGTCAAGAAAGCGAATAGCAGACCGGTTGCCATATGAATATTCAATCGGATATTAACAACCACTAATTAAGATTATTTGGAAATTACTAAAGAATAATGTCATCGGTGATCCTTCATTGCCAGCGAGTTTTACTTTTCCAAATCTACATTATCCTTACTAACCACAAATTCTGAAATCCCCAGGCAGATTTCTCCAATTTGGGTTATTCCTTCTACAAAAATCTTATAGTGAGAAATATCATCAGATGTAAAAAACGATACGGTAGCTTTGCCATCTTCCGTAATGATGTTCGGGTTCCAATAGAGGGTTATTCGGTGATCAGGTTTTTCTGAACCCATATTTTCAGGTGTATAGGTTGGAGAATAAAACTCACGATAGGATGAATATCCGGTAATTCTCTTTGAAATTGTACCAGGTGTATAGGAATCATAACCGAAATCTCCCCCCTTTTTGGTAAACACCGATACGACCCCACCTGCTCCCCTCGTGCCAAAAATTGCTAAATTACCAATATCATAATGCTTCAATACATCCACTACATCTATATTGCTCATTGGTATAATCATTAGTATTTCTATTGGCACTGGGAATCCATCCAATAAATACAATCTTCCTGAGCCTCCAATAAAGCTTATTGCACCACCACCCGAACCCTCAACATGCGACTGCAAATAATCAAATACATTTCGATATCCGAGATCACGATAGGTCACTTTAAAAGAAGTTCGCGGTTTACTATATATCCTGAAATGGCCATCGTCATTTTCTCTTTTTTGACCGTATTTTGTAACCTCTTCCAACAATATTGAACCCGATTCTAGTATGTAATCCCTCAGTGCCTTCTCGTTAAAATATTGTTGCTGGTAAAGTTTATCAGGGAAGTCTGTAAATCTTTTTTCGGCAGGAAGATATTGCCTTGAAACGCCTGGATTAATCTCAAAAACCGGGTCAAGAAATACTTCTGTTGTCAATTTGCCTCTATTGTTTCGGGCCTGAATAAATACTGCTGCTGTATCGGTAAAAAAAATGTTGTCAAATGAAAACCTTCCTTTTTCATCCGTCTTACCCTCAGCGCTGATGAAATCGTCATTATTATAAATCATTAAATCGACATCTCCATTGATGACAGGCTTCTTACTAAAAGCCTTTCTTACATTTCCATTTATCGAAATTCCTTCGACTTCTTCAGATTCATGTGTGATACTTTGTTCAGGAATAGTATTCCATAGGTACCTGCTCCAACCCTGCGTTAACATCAACAGGTTTAACTTATTCTCTGAGGAGATATTTTCATCATCCTCAAAATAATCGGAAGGCGATTCGATATTTCCCTTTAATTCTGAATCAATTAATAACCAGGAAAGAATATTTAAACCAGGACCATTTTCACCTACTGCATTTTCATCGATCACTGCAACTGAAAGGCTTGAAAATGCCCCACCACCAATCTCTTCTTCATCAAATATCTCTAACTTAACATGGTTTCGTGTGTTATATGCATTTTGATCTAATTTGACTTTGATATCATTTACTTCAAAATTCTTCGAAAAGTGAAGTCTTTCTGAAATCGGTTTCAACTGCTCGTCCAGTAAAACAATCTTGTTAATTCCGGCCGGTAAAGCAGATCTATTTACTTTTATTGGAAATACTTTTTCCTTTTGAACAAATTCCTTGTAAAATATCACCTCTCCCTGGTGCATTATGGCAAAGTAATAATTCTCGTCCTGGAGAGACTCGGAATTTGTTATTACCCGCAATAACAGATCATCCTCTGATTCCCCGATAAATTCAATCTTAATACCCTCTTTTACAATATCGCTAAACTCATATTTATAATCAGGGTAACCTGCTAGGTTCACCTTATATGTTTCTCCTTCCCTGGGACTAATATGAATTGTATCCATTCCTTTGTATTTCGTAACAAATAATGTGACTACCTCTCCTTTACTATCAAGGATCTCCCCTTGTATTGAAATGCCCTTGCCGGTTTCATCAATTGCTTTTAATCCTACCGTATTCATTTGCCCAGTCAGCAAGAAACCTCCTTCGGGTAAAAATGCCACATCTATTTCCGGCTGTTTCATTGTTGAATGATCCTCGGCCAGGTCAGAGGAGCTTTTAACTTTTGAGATATTCAAAACTTTATGGAAAAATGCATCCTCCCCAAAACTCCTTTGAAAATCGGTAAAAGCACGCAATAAATATTCACCTGGTTCTATAGAATCGGGAACTATCATGTTTCCCGCTGTTTCACCATTGTCAATTGAAAAAACCTGGCTACGGATTGTCTGACCACTCTTATCAACCAGATCGGCATACATACTATAAAACCCGGAAATAAACTGGTTGGTTTGCCCATCTAAATAATAAGCTTTAAACCACACTGAGTCGCCCAGGAAATAATACTCACGGTCAGTATGTAAGTATAATTTCCTGTATTGGATGGGATCGCTTCTATCCAACCAATTCTCAGTTTGCTGGGGGAATGATACATTTTGATAAAAAATGAATAAAATTGAGATGAGGATTGAAGTAGTAAGTGTTTTCACAAATCGGAGATTCATATATCTGCTTGTTTTATGCAAAAATCACGCCAATTTTACAATAATTCGCTTACACAATACGACTTTGAAATAGTGCCAAAAAATCTGCCCATGATATGAAATTTTAAATTAGGTTAATCAATAAGCAGGAAAGTAAAACTTATTTGCAAAAGACACATAATGGAATCTTCAACACCAAGCTGGGCCTGCCCTGTGTGCAACTCCAAAGAGAATAAGGTTGGGTGCTTTATATTCCGGAGCAATTCAGTTTTTCCTTAATATGTAAACTTACTTACATAATTTATTCAGGACATGTTTTTCAAATCATCCTACAAAGAAGGCCAGTCAGTTCATTTTTTTGAACTTTACTTTTTATAGTGTCTGAATCTTTATAAATTTATTGTTTCAACTCTTAACTATTATCTAACTAAAAACTATTTATTATGAAAAAGATAAAATTTCTTTTAGCGATTTTTTTGATTTCAGCAGTTGCCACAGCTCAAGTAGTTAATTTTTCAGGAACATGGAAGCTAAACAATTCAAAAAGCAAATTGAACGCCGAGTTCAGCATGGCTCCGAATGAGCTTATTCTTACACAGAAGGATAATGATCTCGATGTGGAAAGACACTCCAGTTTTCAAGGTCAGGATTTTACAACCAATGCCAAGTTTACACTCGACGGTAAAGAATGTATCAATCCGGGCTGGCAGGATACGCAAACAAAATCAACAGCAGTATGGTCCGATGATAAAAAATCATTGAAAATTACAACCAAATTTCCCATGAATGATGGTAGTGAAATGATAACTGTCGCAGTATATAAAATGGATGGCAGTAACCTGGTTATAGAGTCCAGCTCTTCATCTTCTTTTGGCGATATGGCAGAAACAATGGTTTTTGACAAACAATAGTCGATTTTGTTGTAACAAACCCTTTTATTTCCTTGTCTTGTTAAAATAATTCTGTTTGTTATGATGTAATGGGGATGGAAAAATCCGGAGAACTCAAGGTTATTGATGGTACGGTTGAGTTTAAACTTCACCCGGCCGGCTTTACTACGTTGATTAGTAAAAAATAGGAACTAATAAACAAACGCAAGCAGCCATGGGAACCAAAATGGGAAGAAAATTTTGGTTTCGCAACCGATAAATATCCCGTGGTTGTCACTGAATTTGGTTTCGGACTCCGCCCCGGGCAAACCATCGATGCAGACCATTATGGTAACAGGATTATTAATTACCTTGAAGAGAAAGGCATTAGTTGGGTATGCTGGGTATATGATCCTGAATGGGGCCCCCGTATGCTGCAATCTTGGGATACTTATAAGCTTACAGAAAGTGGTGAATTTTTCAAAAAAGCCATGCACAACAAATAAGAAGATCAGAACAACTAATAACTCTTAAATTTTTCAGA
>JAHLWT010000167.1 GCA_019057775.1 Promethearchaeota archaeon | reverse complement strand
CGCCCTCATCTGCGAGTCCGATGGAAAGCGTTTCGTATTCATTGTTGATAAATACTACTTCTATATCAGAATTGCCTCGAGAACCCAAATATGTCTCATCTCCTAATATTACGCCTCTTGGAAGTGCTTTTAATTTCTGCTCAATTACCTCCGAATTCTGTTGGAAAACTTGTGAAACAAACGATTTTTTAAATTGGCTTAACTTTTGTTGAGGAATTCCCCATTGTTTTGCCACTCCAGTGAGCGGAAACTTTAAAATAAATAGCTCGTAAAGGATCATTTTAATCATTTGTTGGTAAGATAATAAATTCCACATTTCAATATCCCTTCCAAACCGTTTCCCACATTTTGAACACATAATTCTATGCTCTCTTTTATATTCTAAATTGTTGAATCCATCCCATACGAGAGAGCCTAAATGAGCGCATATTATTTGAGATGTTGATTTTGAATTCAGTTTTTGTGGTCCAGAAAAAAAATTTATAGGTATCTTTTCGTCTATATTAAGATAAATTGTCATTTAAATTCACCAATTTTTTATCTCTACTTAATACTGGGGAGAACTTCTATATTAATATTTTCCTTGAGGTTGAGAGCCCCCCCAGCACAAATATTGATAGCTTACTGAATAAAAAAATGATTAATCCAAGAGTTTAAATGATACCAATCTAAATTTTTACTAAATAAGTAAAAGAAAAAAAATTTGGTTATCACCTAAAAGGTGTTAATACCTCAAAATTTAATTTTTTTTTTAAATTTTCAGTTTTTTTCCTATTCCTTACATTAAAAAATTGTTAATTCTTATTTAAAATAACATATTTTTTACTATTAAATTGATTAGGGGTATTCTTATTGTCTATTAAACAAGAAGAGCACGATAATTCAGAAATTGTGCCTTTTAAGGAAAAACTGTCATATAGTTTTGCTAATATGCCAGGTACGTTCTATGGTGGAGTTATGGGAGTAATCCAGTCTTTTTATTTCGCATGGATGGGGCTACTAACCATATGGATCACCATTGCTCAAATCATATACGCTGTATGGAATATGATAAACGATCCGATTTTTGGAAATAAAATTGGGAATACGCGATTTCATAATAAGAAACGAGGTGAAATTCAGAGATATATTCCTTATATTAAATTTGGGGCTCCACTTTTTAGTCTATGCTTTGCTTTAGTCTTTTTTCCCCCAGATGCATGGAGAGGGCAAACTTCAGATCTCTCTATTCAAATTTGGCTTTTCACATGGTATCTTGTAACTCAACTTGCTTACGATACTTTATTTACTCTCGTGCTAATTGCTCACGTCGCGTTGCTCCCCCAAATGACATTGAATCAAAAGGAACGAGAAAAAATCCAGTTGTTATCTACCGCAGTAAGTTTACCCGCAATGATAATAGGTTTCATTGTCCCCGTAATTTATTTAGCTAATCCAACTACAGGATCTATTGCTCAATTTCAATTATTAGTGGTGATTATTGCAATTTTTGGGATTTTTCCATATTTAATTTTATCCAGATACGTGCGAGAACACAGTGAACATATTCCTGAAGAAAAAACTCCTTTGTTGAAATCAATGAAGTTAGCATTTAAAAACCCTTCTTTTAGAGTTTATCTAATTTATGACGGGATTTCAGTATTCTTTTTAAACACGATAATGGTGAGTTTACCTTTCTATTTAACGTGGGTTCTTGAAATATTGGATGGTATCAATATGCTGCTTTTCTGGATTGGTCCAATTATTGGCTTAGTTATATCAATACCAATTATTTTAAAGATATCTTCAAAATTTTCTACTAAAGCATCCATAACCTTTTACCTTGGAGTATTAACAATTGGTAGTTTCTTTACCTTTTTTGCTGGGATTTCAGGCAATTGGATTTTAGTTTCGATTGGATTTACAATTTTTATGTCTGGTTTTGCAGGAGATTTCATTCAACATAATCCAATGAGGGCAGATACTATTGATTATGATTACTGGAAAATCTCAGGAGAAAGAAGAGAAGGTCTTTATGCAGGAGTAGGGCCAATGCTCAGTAAACCGATGATTAGTGTTGCTTTACTGATTCCCCCAGCATTAATGACGGCTTTTGGGTTAATTTATGTAGATGTGGTTGGAGGATTAGCACCGACAAAAGGGATCGCTTTAGCTGCCTTGAGTGTCAATATTAGTATGACTTTGCTACCAGGTATTGCTTGTTTAATAGGATTTATTGTGTGGATAAAATTTTACCCTCTCACTAGAGAAGTGGTTGAAAAGATGAAAAATGAAGTACATAAACTGCATGAACAGAAGAGAAGGGAATATGAACAAAGTCGTAGCAAATAAACCTAATCCTGCTTAAATCGATTTAAATCTAAGATCAATTTCTAGTTTTCCTTTTAATTGTTGTTGTTTTTTTCTTTTACTTTTTTTAAGAAAGTCATAGTAAGTTTTATAGTACTTTCGCTGGCACAAGTTATCACAGAAGATCTTGTAATCATCATTTAACCATAGGCTTTTGATCTCATGAATTTTTAAGTAATCGTTCAACTTACTAAATTTATACACATCTATAGGGGTTTTACAAAAGAGGCATTCCCTCGTCCTTTTTTCTCTCTCAATATTTTTGAGTTCATGTATTTTAAGATATTTAAAACATTCACAACAGTGAAATTGGAGAATTGAAGACTGCCATAATTTTAAAATATATTCTGGCGTGAAATTCATATTATCGCTTATAAAATCATAAATGTTTAAATCTTTCTTACAATTAGAATTCCAACACGTTCTCTTTTTAAAGTATTTTTCAGTCTTGATTAGTTCTCTTAATTTCTGAATTTTTTCCCACAAACCAGCATTATTTAATTTCTTAAAGAACATGAAATCAGAATGAAACTATATTCTTATGATTAGATATAAATGATTAGTGTTAATCCAAACTTTTATATTAATCGTTTATGAAAATTAATGTAAATTAATTTTGAGTTCAAATAAAAGGCTTTCACTCTATAGAGATTCAAGAATCTTTTCGGTTGCCGCTAAAAAATGTTTTTATAGCTTAAAATTTCATTGTTTTACAATATTTAAAAAATAAAAAAAGTTAAGAATTTAATTTATTCAGTTCCAAGCCAGAGTCCATGGAGGTTGCAATATTCCCTAGCCTTTAACCCGGTTGTATCTGTAACGACGAAGACTGCTTTGGGCTCCATCCCAGGAGTCAATATTTGCCTTTTGTAACAATTATCCTTACAAATTAGCTCAATCCACATGATATAGTGTTCATCAGTCATAGGATGAGGAGTCCCCATTGAGATTCCTACATCAACAGTAACTTTATTACCCTCAATTGTTATCTTAGGGACGTGCTTCTCACCTTTCCAATCTGCTGTCTTTTCTTCCATTAAAACCATTGGTTGACCGCAACATATGGTCTCAGGAGCGCCTGGATTAAGGATTTCAATTACTTTTCCGCACACATTGCATTTATAAATTTCTTTTTGTTTCATAATTTTTCACAGATTCCGATTCTGTTGTTCTTTAAAATATATATTTTGATTTTTAAAAATTTTGATTTTAAGTTAAAAGTTCTGTTGTTTTCTTAGAATTCTTCACATTTCTTTCTATAATAAGCTCGGGGATGTGAACAACTTGGACATTCAAAGTCTTTTGGCAATTCATCCATTTCAACTTCGTAACCGCATTCCATACAAACCCAGACAATTTTTTTACCTCGTTTGAAGAAAGCATCATCACCAACCAACTTTAGGAGTTTCCCATATCGGGCTGAATGGTGTTTTTCAGCAACCATAATTGCTCGTACTCTTTTTGCTATGTCAGGATACCCCTCTTTATCTGCTGTTTCAGCTATATCAGGATATAGTGTTTGCCATTCCATGTTTTCTCCTGCAATTGCTGACTTTAAATTTTCCACTGAAGTTCCATGGGTTGTTGGAAAGTCTGCTTCGGGGAGAACTTTCATTTCATCAAAGGGTTCTTCTTTCTTTAAACCTTGGAGCATTTTATAAAACCACGATCCGTGTTCACGTTCTTGATCTGCGGTTTCTAGAAATACTTTAGAAATAGCGGCATAACCTTCTTTCTTGGCGACTTTTGAGAAGAATGTATATCTATTGCGTGCTTGGGATTCTCCCACATACGCAGTAAATAATTTTTTAGCAGTTTCTTTCATAATTTTTACCTTTTTATTATTTTATTTTTATTGGAATTTTCGTGATATATGAATCTATTTGGATTTATAACATTTCGCTTTTTTTTAACTTTTTTACTTATAATTTAAAGAAGAAACTAGGGTGAATAGAATAAATCAAAAACAAAAATTAGTTTAATAAGATTAGAAAGGTTTATTTATTTTCCAAATTTAACTGGATAGCCTTTTCTATTCCACATCATCACACCACCTGTTAAATTTCTAATATCCTTAAATCCCGTTCGTGTTAAAATTTGAGCAGCCATCATTGAGCGAGAACCCGAGTGGCAGATTACAACAATTTCTTTATCCTTAAATTCGTTTATAACATCTGTATTACTTAATAATCCTCCTAATGGAAGCAGTCTGGTATTTTTAATATGACCTCCATAATATTCTTGAGGTGTTCGAACATCAACTAAAAGAGGAGGTTCATCTTCAGTATCAAGACGCTCATACAATTCTTCAATGCTAATGTCTGAAATGGGAGACGCATTGGGGCCCCTCAATTCAGATCTAGTTTTCTTTTTGACCGGAGTGATTAATTCAATCATAGGCTGCGTTTTTTCAAGAGTTGCTACTAACTTACCTTCTTCTTTTCCTAAATGTAATAACTTAACAGCTTCATTTAATTCTGAATAAGCCTCAATACTAGATTTAAATCCCGGATCAGTAGCATAGACTTTCAGTTTTTTATCTACTGGTAAATCTACTAATGATTTTATCATTGCATTTAAAGGTCCTGGGCAAGCAAGACCACTGCAGTCAACCACAACGAATTCATCACTTACAATTGATTTTTCTTTTATGTATGCTTCTATTATTGATTCCGAACTGCCACATGCGGCTACAATATCTTCAATTTTAGCAATTGCAGCTTCATAAAGTTTGTATCCTCCCGTAAGTTCATAAATTTCATTAAATCCACTTTGCAATAATATACGAATTGCTAAATAACTCCTGTAACCGACTTCACAATAAATGATAATAGGCTTCTCTTTTGAGAGTTCATTCAGCCTATTTCTCAACTCGTGGATAGGGATATTAACAGATCCTTCAATTCTTCTTGCTTCATGCTCTCTTTTAGTTCTTACATCTATAATAACTCCATTATCTTTGATGAATTCACTAATATCATGCCACTGTTTAAGCGGAAGATCTCCTCGTAAAAAGTTTGATGCCACAAATCCGGCCATATTTACAGGATCTTTTGCCGAACTATAAGGTGGAGCATAAGTTAATTCTAACTCTTCTAAATCAAAAACAGACCCCCCAAATTTTATGACTGTAGAAATAACATCAATTCGTTTTTCTGAACCGCTACCTCCAATAGCTTGAGCACCCAAGATTTTACCACTAGGTACTTCAAATAAGAGTTTTAATGTAATTGGTGTTGCACCAGGATAATAACCAGCGTGATTATTTGGATGAACAAATACCTTTTCGTATTTGATTGGTTTCTTTTTTAATTGCTTTTCAGTAAAACCTACAGCGGCAACAGTAGCATCGAAAACTTTGACAACAGAAGCCCCTAAAATCCCCTTATATTCAACTTTTCTATCCGCTATATTATCAGCGGCGATCCTTCCTTGTTTGTTTGCAGGTCCAGCTAGAGCAATAGAGATTGGCTCTTTTGTTTGATATTGGAATGTTTGAATTGCATCCCCTACAGCATATATGTGGGGATCGGATGTCATCATAAAGTTATTAACGATAATATAGCCACGTGAATTTAATTCTAATCCTGACTCTTTAGCTAATTTATTCTCCGGTTTTACACCAACAGCCATTACAACTAGATCAGTTTCTATTTCGCGTCCATTTTTAGTTTTTACAATAGCTATATTTTTATCCGATTTGCCAAATGATTCTACTGGGTCTTCAAGAACAAGGCACACCCCATTCAAAATAAGTTCTTGATGTATAAATTGTGCCATTTCCTTATCAATAGGGGGCATTACTTGATCAAGCATTTCAACAATTTTTACTTTCACCCCTTTTTTCACCAAGTTTTCTGCCATTTCTAGTCCGATAAACCCTCCCCCAATAATGACAGCTTTTCTTATCTTATTCTTTTCAACAAATTTTTTTAATTTTGTTGCATCAGGAATAGTCCAAATTGTATGATAAGGAACTTCTTGGAGACCTTTAAATGGAGGAATGATCGGTTTAGAACCTGTCGCTATTAAAAGATAATCATAATCGAGAATATAATCTTCATTTTCAATTAAATCCCTTACGTGTAATTGTTTTTTAGCTCTGTCGATGGAAAGTGCTTCATTATTAACTCTAACATCAATATTGAACCAATTATGAAACTTCCTTGGAGATACTAACTTCAATGAATTTTCTTCCTTTATCACATTTCCCACATAATAGGGTAATCCACAATTGGCAAATGATACGTAAGGTCCTTTGTCAAGCATTATGATTTCAAAATCTTCTTTTAAACGTCTTAATCGAGCAGCTGTGGAAGCACCACCAGCAACCCCCCCTATAATTATAACTCTTGTCATAATAATTTTATGTCTTAAATATACAGTTTTATGATTAATAATATTGAATGACATCTATAAGAATTCTATTAAAAAAATAGATAAAAAAATACTAAATAAATTATTAAACACTCTAAATTCCAATTACTCCTCAAGGATTATTACAGAATCCACAAATAATTCGTAATTTTCGTCTTCATCTATATCATGGATTAACACTTTCTCTACATCATCAGTACCATGAATTTCTAATAATTCTGACTCATGTAGGATTTTAACGTCTGACAATTTTAGTTTCTTCTTTAACACAGCTGAGCCAGGAGTAGTTACTGATGATGTAACAACTACTACTCTGCCAGTATGCTTTGTTAACTCTAATGCAAGCTCTAAGGATTTGTCTCCTGTATCTGAGACTAAGACTCTTTTTCCGACAAATTCGGATAAATTGCTGACTTTTTTATAAACTCCTTTACCCAAAAATTCTTCAATGCCAAAAATCACCTTGAGTTCTGATACGGGGCAAGCCTCAAATTCAACCTCCAAATAGGGCTTCGATTTTTTTCGATAATTATCAATTGCTGCCTGTAATGCATCAGCAGCTAAATTTGAACAGTGCATTTTGATTGGAGGTAACCCCCCCAACTTATCAGCGACATCTTGTCTGGTTATGTTATAAGCATCGTCCACTTTCATTCCTTTAGCCATTGTAGTAACCATTGATGAGGTTGCGACAGCTGAGCCACAACCAAATGTCTTAAATTTAATATCTTCAATTATATCTTCTTCATCTTTATCACCTTTCGCGATCTTAATGGATATAAGCATAAGGTCTCCGCATACAGGATTACCAACTTGACCTTTTCCGTCAGCATCCTCGATTTCACCTACATTCCTAGGGTTGCGGAAATGGTCCATTACTAACTCAGTATACTCAGTTGATTTCATATTTTTAATTTACCTCATTATATTTATTTATAAGTTCTGGAGGGGTTAATGGAGATAATAACCTTAATCTCTTAACCACATTAGGTAAAACTTCTATAATTTTATCTAATTCCTCTTCTTTAGTAAACCTTCCTAAAGAAAATAAAAGACTTCCATGGGCTTCCTCATGAAGCAAACCCATTGCTATCAATGTATGAGAAGGTTCTAACGTTTTTGATGAACAAGCAGAACCTGTAGCAGCAGCAATTTTCGCGTCTTTAAGCCCTAAAATTAATGATTCCCCTTCAATGTAGTCAAATCTAAAATGAGCATTATGGGGAAGCCTTTTTTCAGGATGACCGTTTAGATATGATTTTGGAACTGTTTCAAGTACATCATGTATTAATTTATCTCTAAATTTTTTTAAATTTACTGCCTCATCAATGATTTCTGACTTCATAATTTCTGCCGCTTTAGCAAATCCTACAATTCCAGGTATATTTTCAGAACCAGATCTCAATCCTTTCTCTTGTCCTCCGCCTATTATGATAGGATTTACACGAACTCCTTTTTTTAAATATAGAGCTCCCACCCCCCTAGGACCGTAAATATCATTCGATGATAAAGTGATTATATCGATTGGAATCTCCTCAACATCTATAGGAATTACATTTTCACTTGCTACTGCATCCGTGTGGAACAATATTTCTTTGTTTCTAGCGATCTCAGAAATTTCTTTTATTGGTTGAAGTGAACCAACCTCATTGCTTGCCGTAGAAATTGAAATTAAGATAGTTTGATCAGTAATTAGTCTTTCGAATTTATCTAATCTAACGATACCAAATTGATCTACTGGCACCTTACTTACTTTAAAACCTTGTCTCTCTAAGTATTTAGCAATATTTAAAATGGATATATGTTCAATCTCAGAAATTATAATATGATTTCCCTTGCGTTTGTTTCTCATTGCGGCTCCAATTAATGCGAGATTATTAGATTCTGTTGCTCCTGATGTAAATATTATTGAGTCAGCGTTTGGAGCATTTACAAAATCAGCTACCTTTTGTCTTGATTCACTCAATGCATCTGTAGCTTCATCTCCCTCGCAATGAAGCGAAGATGGATTAGCAAATTTTTGATTTAAATATATTGTTATTTCTGAGATGACTCTAATATCAACAGGTTTAGCAGCTTGATAATCCAAATATGCATTCATATGTATTCCTCTTTAAATTGATTGGAGCTAATTATTTCATTTTTTTAAACACAAATATTAAATCGTCGCCCTCTTTTCTGAATTCTACTATTTTACTTTCCGTCCTTTTAGCCCATCTTTTTAAGTCTTCTTCCGCGGCAGGATCGTCAGCAAGAACTTTAAAACATTGACCTATTTTAAGAGTTTCACTTAAATGCCTTACCTCAAATATGGGTTCAGGGCAGAATAAGCCCCGTGTATCTAATTCTTCATCATATTCTACATTCTCTTTTTTTTCATCATTCAGGTTGAAAACCTCTTTCTCGTATTCTATTTTTATTAAAAGTTATTCTCTTTAAAATTCTTTCATTTCTAATACTATAGTGATTAGAATATTACTTGAGATATAAACGATTTAAAAAGGGTATAAATCTTCTGATTATAATTTAACAAAATTTAGAAGTGACAAGGAAATAGTAATAAACCGCATAAAAAAAGACATTATAAATTATAAATTTATATAAATATCAATCAAACTTTATTCTTTTCCTGCTAATTTTTTTATACGCCTTACTCCTTCAACAGCATCATCGGCAAAATCATCAGCTCCGAGTCTTTTAGCGAGGTCCATATTTAAAGGAGCACCACCAACAATCAATTTAACTTTATCTCGTATTCCCGCTTCTTGTAAAGCTTCATGGACCTTTTTTATTTGTTCTACAGTCATTGTCAATAGAGAGCTTAAAGCTATAATTGTAGAACCAGTTTCTTTAACTTTTTCTACAATGGTATTTTCTTCTACATCCATTCCTAAATCATACAGTTCAAAGCCAGAACTCAATAGTAGAGACCCCAAAATATTCTTCCCAATATCGTGATTATCACCTTTCACAGTTCCTAATATTATTTTTACTTTATCTTCTCCTTTATCAGATGCAGCTAAAGCTGGTTTCAAAACACTAAATGCTTCTTTCATTGTCTCTCCAGCTAAAACTAGTTCTGTTAAGTAATATTCTTTTTCTTCATAAAGACGCCCAACCTCGTCCATACCTTTAGTCAAAGCATTTAAAATATCAAAAGCTTCTTTTCCCTCATCGAGTGCCTCCTTTACAGCCCCCTGTATGTCATCTACTTCTAATTCTATTACAAGTTCTGTTAGTTTTTCAAAATCCATTTAAATCTCCTTTTTATATTAAAATTAAATTTTAAAAGGTTAAAAAAGTAAATTAAATTTATCCTATAAATATTGTTTTACTTGGAAAAAAAGTCCTCTCTTTGAGATGTTTAGTTTAAGAAAAAGAAAGAGAGAAGATGAGAAAAATCAAAATCTTAAAAATGTTGGTTAAGATTTTGTGATAAATTACTTACCATTTTAATTAGGAAATTTCCTCACATTAGTGGATACCGCTTTTGTATAGGGGATATTATTTTATGTTCTCGATCTTCCCTCAGAATATAATTATGTAACTTTAGTATTTAAACTTAATTTAACTTCAGATCTTAAAAGTATATATTAACAAATCAATTTCATAACAGAAGTAATAAAATTAATGCTAGATTCAAAATGGTTTATTTTTACTTAAATAATTTTATGAAATTGAAATATTTAGAATAAACTTAATTTATTAATATCTAACTCTTGGATCCAAAAATGCAAAGGATATATCAACTGCTAGAATTACAAATACTTACATAATTACAATAACAAAAACCATTGCATTCAAAACCCAGTAATCAACTTCTAATATAGAGTCAACTAGCAATTTATTTATCCCTTTCAGTCCAAAAAATGCTTCAGTTAGCACCGTCCCCGCTAGTATTTCAGCTAGGTATAATCCAATAGGAACTAAAAATTTAAATTACCATTAATTATTAAACACGTGTCAGAAAAAGAAAAATCTATGAAAAAAATAAAAACGGACAATTTAAACCAAAAAAAAAAAAAATTATTAGGAGATAATGCTCTCAAAAGAGAGAGTGAAGAATATTCAATAATTTGTAAAGATTTAGTTAAAGATTATGAAATTGGAGATTTTATAGTCCGAGCTATAGATAATGTCTCAATAACAATAAATAGCGGCGAATTTATTGTCATTAGAGGACCTAGCGGTGCAGGAAAAACTACGTTATTAAATTTAATAGGTGGATTGGATTCTCCAAATAGTGGAACGATTTATAGTCTTGGCGTAAGAATTTCTGATTTAGAAGAAGAATCATTATCAACATGGCGATTAATAAATTCTGGTTTTGTCTTTCAAAATTACAATCTTATTAGTACTTTAACTGCTGAAGAAAACATAATATTTCCTATTAATCTTTCAGGAGTCCCATTAAAGAAAGGAAGAGAGCGTGCAGTTGAGTTACTTAATAAAATGGGTTTGAGTGATCGAAGAGAACATCTACCATTTCAATTATCTGCGGGCGAGCAACAAAGAGTAGCAATTGCACGAGCACTAGCAAATGATCCTCCAATTATTTTGGCTGATGAGCCAACTGCTAATCTTGATAGAAAAACAAGTCAATTTATAAGAGATCTTTTAAAGGAACTTAAGAGTGTCATTAAAACAATAATAATAGTGACTCATGATGATTATTTAATTGAATTAGCTGATAGAATTATAAATTTTGATGATGGTAAAATTGTAAATGAAGAAATAACAACACAACGTATAAACTAAAATGTCTTCACTGGATTTTGCTTTAAAAGATTTCTACAGGAATAGGCAATCTAATTATCCATATTTATTCATTATTACTTTGATAATTGCTGTTACTGAATTTTTGATTTATTTCACAACAACATTAGGTTTAAACATATTTATTCAAGTTGAGTTCACTAACAAATATTATTTTTCTGGAGGAATATATGCGGTTTATCGTCAATTTAATACAATTATCCAAATTTTAATAATTCTATTATCTGTTGTTATAGTGGTTGTTGTCACAACTACGCAAGTTATTTCAAAAAAACGTGATATTGCAATTATGAGAGCCTTGGGAACGCTCCCCAAAAAATTATATAGTTTTTACCTACTCGAAGTTTACATTATATTCTTTTTAGGATTCCTACTAGGATTAATATTTGGTTACATAACATATGGAGTATTTGCCCTAATTTTGCAATTTTTTAATTTTCCCATAACTTTTCAAATAGATATAATTTACACTCCCATTTTACTAGTTTCTTGTGTACTCGGAATTTTTCTTATTACTGGTTATACATTGAGAAAAATTGGGGGAAAATCAATAATTAAAACCTTCTCAAAAGATATTCCATATAATTATGATGCCTCTAAAAAATTAAAATTCATTCCAAAATGGCTTGCATCCTTAGGTTTTAACTTAAAAATAGCAATTATAAATATTGTAAGAAAAAAAGGAGAATTCAAAAGATATATCATAATTTTCACATTAATTTCCTTAGTAATATTTACGTTAGGTTTAGGAACAATCATTTTAAGTACTTCATCTAATGAATGGATTTCTAAATCTCAAAATAAAAATATTATAGCAATAGGGCATGAAGAAGTTATTAATAACTATTCTCTAATGTATCAAATGTTTTCAAATCCCAACCTCTTGATTAGTGAAGATGATATAAATTTTACCGATCCACAATATCTATTCAATAGTAGTGACATTAGTGAAATTAAAGATCTCAATGGGGTTGAGCTGGTAGAAGAACGATTAATTAATTTCTATAGTGTTGAAGAAATTCAAGGAATTCATATCCGTGAAGATGATACTTATAAAGTTGTAGGCAAAGATCGACAAGATAATGTTCCAATAATTGGTATTAATCCTGAAAATACTATTCAAGATTTTGAGATTGAAGGAAGGTTTTTTACTGAGGAGGATGCTATAGATAATATGACTATAGGGGATGGCTTAGCTTATAATTTATTTGATTATGCTCTTGATCAAAGTTTGAAAATCTCCGCGACTGGTAAGACTTTCCACGTTTCAGGGGTTGTTATAGATAGTTTTTTTAGTGGTTACGCGGGATATATAAGTATTAATGAATCTAGAAAATTATTAAATTTAATACATGATGAGATTAATATTGTTTTAATTAAGATCCATCCTAATACTTATTATGGAATCCAACAAGAACTTGAAAATATCACTAAGAACTTGGGAACTGATTTCTCGTATTTAAAATTAGATAATGTTTTTAAAATGAATTTGAAATTCTTATCTAATTTATCATTATATCCTGTGTTTTTAATTATAGTTATATCAGGAATCGCAATTTTAATTTTATATAACTATCAGAAAGCGGGAATTATGGAAAAATCAAAAGATTTCTTAATAATGAGGGCGATAGGTTCAAAGTCAAATTCTATAAGAAAGATTTTATTTGCGGAGTCTACTCTCATGTTAATTCCTTCACTACTTTTAAGCCTTGGAATAGGGATGATTCTTAATACTACTTTTTTATTTGAGCGAGAATATTTACCTCCATTTTATGTGCCATTTATCTTCTTTCTAATATTATTAGGTATCTTTTTATTTTTTAACTTTTTAAGCCTAATTCCAATTATAAAAAAGGTTAACTATTTTACTATTAAGGATTTTAATATCTATTGATTTAGACTATCACTTATCACGATAGTTGAGAAAAAGATATTTACTAATCATGAGTTAAATTTTAATTTCTAAAAGGTATTATTAAATTAAATTCTTATAAAAAGGAGTTTCTTCTAAATGACTGAAGATGAGTTAAGAGCCAGAATTAGTGAATTAGAGATAGAATCAGGGAATAAAGAAGATGAGATAGAAAAACTTGAAGATGCAATCGAAAAACTTGAAGACACAATAATGAAATTGGAAGATTTCACTCTTGAAGAAGGAACCACAAAGAAAAGTAAAAAGATGCAAGCTGCTGAATCAAAATTTGCGTATTACCTTAAGGAAAAAGATAAAGAAATAAGAGAATTAAAAAATAGAATGGGCTTTTTAAGAAAAGAGAAGATACATTTACAACAGGAGCTAGAAAAATTAAAACCAAGAAAGACCGAATCTTCTGTCATCAGAGTAGAAGATATAAGAAAGAAATCCCCTCTTAATGCTTTAGTTAAAGATTTACAAGAAAAAGTGAATAAACAGCGTTCGTTAATAAATAAATTAAAGTCTGATGTTGCTAGAAATGATAAGTTTAATGAAAAATTGAAAATTAAAAATGAAGAAATTGAATATCTCAAATCAGAAATTCTTAGTGTAAATCAAAAATTAAAAGATTTTAGTACGGCTTCTGAAGATAAGAGTGGGGCTTCTATAACAACCAGATTAATAGATGACCTTCAAAATCAACTTAACAAATCAAAGAGACAAATTACAAACTTAAAACAAAAATTATCTAAATCTAATAAAAAGAGCAAAAATGAAAGCCATACTTCGGATGTAGAGTTACTTAGAAAAGAACTAAATGAGTTGAAGGGTCTGCTAGAAGTAAAAAATAAAGAAACAGAGTTATTGAAAAACAAAGTTGAAACCTTACAAAAAGCTGAGATCTCAGCAAATTTTGAACCTGAGGTTCCTCCCTCGGATGATATGGTAAAAACATTAAGAGAAGAATTGCAAAACAAGTTAAATAAATCAAAATTACAAATAAGGACTTTACAAGAACAATTAAAGAGACATCAAACAAGTGCAACAAAAGAGGGTGGCAAAAATCTTAAAGAATTAGAAGGAAATCTGAAAATGCAAAGAGAGATGGCTATTTTTCTACAAAAACAATTAGAAACTAAAGAAGGAGAAATTGAAACAATTAAAAAAGAAGCAGTACAAATTAAAAAAAGATATAGGCAACTGGAAAATCAATTAAAACAAAAAGATCAGAAATTAAATGAATTGCAAGTCCAATTTGATAAAAAATTAGCATCCACTATTCAAATACAAAGCGAAAAACAAAAAATGGACCCTAATCTTGCACTGAGAATAAAAGAACTTATGAGTATGAATGAGGATTTTAAAAAGGATATTATAGAACAGAGAATAGAGATCTCTCAGTTACGAAAGAAATTTTAATTTTATTATGGATCTCATAATATTAGGCTCTGCAGCAGCGACTCCTTCAGAAAATAGAAATCTACCTTCTATTGCTTTAAAATACAAAAATCAAATTCTCTTATTTGACTGCGGAGAAGACTTCCAACGCAGATTTGCTAAGGCGGGATTAAAATTTAATAAACCGATGAAGATATTAATCACACATTTTCATGGAGACCATATCCTAGGACTCCCCGGCTTTCTCTTTAGATTGAGTTTAAACGTTAGAACTGCTCCGATGATGATCTTTGGTCCCCGAAACCTTTTTCTTTACTTAAATTTCCACCGAAAGATTCTTGGTCTTAAAGCTCAATATCCAATCAAGATAGTAGAAATTGACCATTACAATCAAGAATTAATAGAATATGAAGGATTAGATTCAGAAGTGCCTATAAGTACGAATAAAATTGAAGATAATGTGATCTTCGATTCAAAACAATATTTTATAAAGTATGCTCTAGTAGAGCATTCTGTAATAACGTTTGCATATGCACTTGTCGAAAAACCACGCTTTGGCAAGTTTAATCCATCCCGCGCTAGAGAGCTCGGCATACCCGAAAGCAATCTTTGGAAGAAACTTCAAGAAGGAGTACCAATTGAAATTAATGGCAAGATAATTGATCCAATAAAAGAGGGGATCGTTGGACCTAAGAAACCTGGAAGAAAAATTACTTACTCTGGAGATTTAAAACCCTGCGATTCTCTAATAGAATTAGGAAAAGACTCTAACATCTTAATACATGAAGCCACATTCTCACAAGAATTGTCTGAAATTGCTGAAGATAAGAAACACTCTACTTCTATTGATGCTGCTGTAGATGCAAAAAAAATGAATGCAAAACAGCTAATATTAACTCATATTTCTTCAAGGTATCAAGAAGATGCTCAAAAATTACTTGATGAAGCAAAAACTATTTTTCCCAACACAATTTTAGCAAAGGATCTTTTAAAAATTGAGCTAAAATAAATTCTGTGCGACAATTTAATATAAAAAGGAAATGGTGAAAAAAATGCATTACTATTTAGTTCTAATGCCCGCCAGCTATGTGTGGTAATATAACTACTTCCGATGTCTCATCGATTTTAGTTTCTGGAGTCGCTTTCTTTCCATTCACCAGTATCCCGAAGTACTTGTCCTCCAAGTTAAGTTCTATTAACAAATCGGCTACAGTCATATTTTTATCTGGAGTTATTGTTTCATATAAACCAGTGTCTAACAATTCTGAAACTTGTTTTATTACAAACACCTCAAATAAGTTTAATTAGTTATTATATAATTGTTATTCTATTTATAATTATTTCTTTAGTTTTATTTGTATCAAATATATGAGAAAATGTGTCTTTGTAGGAGATTTAAATGTCAATCTATGTCCAATCGAAGTGATTTTTGGTATTCGAGTATCAAATGAGAGGTTCCTTGAGTTAATTAAAAACCAATTTTTTTTATTTTTAGATTAATTTCATAATATAAGCTATATTTGTGTGAGGAGACCATAAGATTATTGAAGAAGAATTCATTGATTACACAGAATTTTTAGAAAAAATCAGAAACCTTGAATATAAAATTAAGAAAATTGAAGACCCCATTGAACAGAATAAGCTAATAAGAGAGATGGTTTCAATGAGTATCAATTTTTCAAATGAAATTGCACAGTCTGGAGAACTTTTTGAAGCAGGGGAGTTACTCTTCTCTATCGCGGAAATCATAGAAAATCTTAATTTTTCTGAAGCATTAGAATTATATTCACAAATTATTGAACATTATAAAAAACTCATTATTAATTTTAAATTACAAGCTAAAATTCATGAAATTGCTGAATTATATCTACGAATTGCAGATATTTACAGAGATAAATTTCAAGATTTCAATTCTGAAAGAAAAAATATAATGAATAGTATAAAGTTTTTAAACCAAGAATGTAAACTTTTAGAGGAATTTAATGAAATTCGTAAGCTAGCTCAAAATTATCAAAATATAGCTGAATTGTTCTTTAAATTATCTAATTTTAAAAATGCTATTAAAAACTTTGAAAAAGTTATTGACATATCCAAAATGCATAATTTTTATGATATGTTATCATTTTCTTATCAACAAATAGCATCATCGTATGAAGAAATAGATGATTACACTAAATCACAAGAGATAATTTTAGACGGAGTAGACTATTTTACAAGTCTAATTACTAATTATGAACAGATGAATGATAACTTAACTTTAGCTCAAATTTATCAAATCCTTAAAAACCTCAATAAAATTTTAGATGAAGAAGATCAATATATAAACTTCACTAAAAAAGAAGCAGGAGCATACATAGATTTAGCAGAAACAATAGAAAAAAAAAAAGAAAACTACCATAAAATTGCCCGCTATTATAGGGGAGCAGGTTTATGTTATAAAGATATTCAAAATAATTTGATTGAAAGTGCTTCTTGTTTTATTTTAGCTGGAAATTTTTCTGAAAAAACTGAGGATTTCAACCAAACCGCAATAAACTTTTTCGATGGAGCAAATGTTTTTAAAGAATTAAATAATTTTGAAATGGCATATAAACATTTCGTAAAAGCTGGAGATAATTTTTGGAAGGTTGGAAGTATTAACGAATCTACTGAAAGTTATTTGACTAGTTATGACATGGCGATTGAAGGGGGATTGGAATTTAATAGATTTGGTATTTTCAATCAAATTATTAGAGGTTTGAATAAAATTGCTGAAGAAGGATTGAAAAATAAACAGTTTTATACAGCTGCTACCCTTATTTTAGAAAGTATCAAGTTTTATGAACAATTAGACACTGCCAAAAGTTTTCTTTTAAGAGAAATGGTGAATAACTTATATCGCTATTATTATAGAGCAGCAAATCTTAAACAGATAGAATATTCTCACATTGTTCAAAGTTATGTTTTAGCATCAATGTCATGTGTACTGAATGGGAAATTGGATAAAGCTTGGGAAATTATCTCAGAAATCGAATCTGAAGCGTATACTGTAAGAAAATACAAGAATATAATCAAAATAATAATTGAAAGGATTTCTGAAGGAAAAGAGGTTGGATTAAATAAATTTCCATATAATTTAAGGAGATTAATAGAGTGCTCCGAAGAAATTCTATATTTTTTGAAGCTTTTTAAAAGGATTTAAAATCGGATCGGTTACAAAATAGTAAACTCTTATATAAAATCTTTTCAATGATTTATATCTGCAATAATTTAATCTCATTTCTTTTTTTTTTTATTAAGATCCATGATTTTTAATAGTTATAAATCGTTTTATAAAGAATATTTATGAGAGATAACAGTAATATAGTTTTAAGTTTCGATTTAGATAATACTCTTATAGATAACAAAGATGGAATTATTGACTCATTCAATTATACTTTGAGAGAATATAATCTTAAAGAAAAAGGTAGAATAGAAATCGAAAAAATGATTGGTATTCCCTTGAATGATATGTTTAAAAAAGTATGCGATTTCGATCCTTCTGAGATGTCAAAGATTTTTCGAAAATATTATGCGATTAAAGGAATCTCCCAAGCAAAATTATTATCAGGTGTTAAGGAGAAGCTCAAAGAATTGAAAAAATATTCCTTTACTTTAGGAATAATTACTTCAAAAAAACAAGAAATCGCAGTTAAGGTTATTAAATTCTTGAAAATCCAAAAATATTTTGAATATATTTTAGGAGAATCGCATGAAATTAAAAGTAAAAATGACCCAAAAATAAAAGAATTATTAAATAAAATGTATCCTGGTTATAAATTCATTGTAATTGGAGACCATCCTAAAGATGCTATACTTTCTACAAATATAAATTGCCCTTTTATTGGGGTGTTAACTGGTTTTCATTCTTCAGACGATTTAAGATCTTACGCTCAAACCAATCATCTAATTATTAATAGTGTTCAAGATTTGGCCGTAGAAGAGATATATTCTCTGGTATGATCAAAAAGCAGCAAAACTATAGAAGTTAAGCATATTTAAAAAAATAAAAAGACAAAGAAAAAATATCATTCTTTATCCCAAGATTCATATTCCTTCATAAATTCTTCTGGTTTCCATTGTGTTTCGATATACTTCGGAATTCCACTACTATCTCGAGGGCCAACTACAACATATGCATCAGCTTCATCTTCCAAAGCTCCACTAAGACGAGCAGCCATACCAGGTATTATAAGAATCCGATGTTTCACACTATCAAAAACCTTAAACTCCTTTACTGCTTCAGCAATTCCCCCTGCGTTAAACTGCCCCCCAGCGACAGCACTTTCAATACCTATTCCCTCTGTGTCAACAATTAGGAGGAAACAATTCAGATTAGCTCCTTGCAAATCTTGTTCAACAGGGATCTTTGTCATCCTATAATTGCTTGTCACAAAAATTGGAGACATCTCATCAGGGTCTCCAATCTTATTAAAGCCAGCGTCGACAGTAGGATAAATTCTTGGATCCGAAAATACACTTTGTCCGAGCGTCATTAAAGCTAATAGAGCCCAAATTTCCTCTTTCTTCTGACCTGTGTGCAAAATTATCAAATTAGTATCTATTGATTCCATTATTGCTCCCATAATAACCTCTTGATATTGATGTTTCCAGAGCTCTTTATCATTTGTTATCTTAGTTTGACTCCAATACGCAGCTGGAACCCCCATAACAGGCCAACAGGCATTGGAATCTTTTTTATCTATTGCTGCTGTTCTCAATTGCATTATATTGTCATAGGTTACAGAAAGAATACCGGATCCAAAGTAAGTACCTGAATCTAATACAATCTCTTTTACTCCAAGTTTTTGCAAAGTAGCACTTAATGACATTAATTTGTCTAAATTACTAGATACAATAACAATAGGAAGATTATTTTGAATTGCAAATTTCCCTATATGTTCCCATGTATCTTCAGTCACAGCATATAGTAACGGCTTTTTATCTTTGATTTCTTCTGCGGCAGCTATTAAATTATCTGCATTGAAACTACATAATATGATTGGAAGAGTTGAAAGTTGAGATATTTTTTTAGCAGCTAATTTAAATTGATCTTTATTTCCAGAAACATTTCTCAAAGCAATACCATCAAGAGTTAATTCATCGCCCATTCTTTCAATTTTAACATCTGTAAGGTATTTGATGATTTCTTCTAGTTCCGTATCATCATCGGCTACTTCAATACAGATAGCTGTTTTATTATAAAAAGTAAGTTGATGCCTCATCAATACTTCCTCACCGCCTATTATTGCTACTCTCTCACCAACACCAAAAGTAACTGGTTTCTGAGGAGGGGTTATAAGCTTAATAAGTTTTTCCCGATTTTTTATCTGTTTAGAATCCTGCATTAAATGTGTGCAACCGGAAACTAACACCTTCCTTTCTAAAATATCTGTTGAAAAGGCCATACAAGTATCGTATCCACATTCCTTACAGTTAGATTTATCCAAAAGTGCATAGACTTCCAACGGACTTGGTCTTGCCATTTTTTAATTTCTCCAAAATCTTAATTTTTTACTACGAAAATCCTAATAGTTAGACTAATTATAAATTGAATTAAAATATTATTAAAGCGAAATTAGACCAGAAATGAAATAAGATTTGAAGTTAAATAGTGTATCCACGTAAAATGCTATTAACATACAAAACTAAAACAAGAGACATTTTTCGGGGTTAATATTAAATAACTGTTTTTTAGAGTTGGAATGATAACCTTTTAAAAATTTTATTATTTTACTAAGTCAATGGTTGAATATCAAAATAGTTTTAAAGAATTTAACTCGCTATTTCATCCTAAACATATTGCTTTTATCGGAGCTTCAGAAAATTCTACATTAGGCTCAATGATGTATCTAAATGCCTTTAGAAAATCTCAATGGTCGGAAACCTTTTATCCTATTAATCCTAAACACGAAAAAATTTTAATTTGGAAGTGTTATCCTTCAGTTTTAGATGTTCCGTTTCCTATTGATACGGTATACATCTCACTGAAAACAACAATGATCCCTATGGTTATAAAAGAGTGTGTAGAAAAATCAGTTAAATGGGTTATTATTTTTGCTTCAGGTTTCTCAGAAACAGGAGATCCTAAAGGAATTGAATTAGAAAGAACTATTTTAGAAATCATACACAATTCAAAAACAAGGATAATTGGTCCTAACTGTTTAGGACCCTTGAATGCTGAAAATGGAATGGCTTTCTCATTTGCTTCACAAAAGGGAATTCACGGGGACATCTCCTTCATGTCTCAATCTGGAGGACATCTATCTCAATTAATTGATACTGGGTTTAAGAGAGATATTAGATTTCATTATGGAATTAGTTTTGGGAATCAAATTGATGTAAACTGTGTAGATTTTATAAAACTTTACGAACAAGATAAGAATACAAGGATCATTGCAGCATATTTAGAATCGTCTGGTTCAGCAACTGGACGTGAACTATTTATACAACTTAAGGAAACAGCAAAAATAAAACCTGTTATATTATGGAAAGGAGGTTATACTAATGATGGATCTAGAGCCGCATTTTCACATACTGGAGCAATTGCATCAAATATTAAGCTTTGGGAATCAATAGTAAAGCAAACTGGCACTGTACTTGTAAAGAATAATGAAGAATTCTGGAGTACAATTAAAACATTTGAGTTGTTATATCCTCATAAACTTCCTAAAGGACATAATATTGGAATTGTTACTCCGGGTGGAGGATCTTCTGTTAATATGACAGATTTATTCGCCGATAACGATCTTAAGATCCCTGAAATTACTCCTGAATCACAATCAAAAATTGCGGATATTCTACCAAAAGTTAATGTAAATACTAAAAATCCCATTGATTTAGGAGCATCTGGATTTATCTTAAACATATTTACAAGCTGTATCGAAATTTTAGCTGAAGATCCTAATATTGATATAATTATGATACCACTTTGGTCAGATCATGTTTATCGACATGTTTTTAAGAGAATGAGTAAAATATTTGATTCAATACCAAAACCTTTTGCTTTTTGTTTACCCAATATAGCTGATGATGCTAAATTGGCAAGCAGGTTTAACTCAGCTAAGAAATTTTTACATAAGAAGAGGATTTTATATTATTTCTCATTAAGAGATGCAGCACGGAGTATTTCTCTATTATGTAAATATGCTGAATTTCTCAAATTTCATAATTTCCGAACTAAAAAATAATATTACAGCTCTTTCAGTTTTTTTCTTCTAAAATATGATTTTTAAAAGATTTTTACTTGTAATTCCGTTTAAGTACAATTTCATAAAAGCTCTTTGACTTTTACAATGAGCAAATTTTTGCTTACGAGTTAAGTCTTCAGAATTTTGTAAAAGATCATGAATCTTCTTTACCATGGTGAGATTCTTATATTGAATTAATTCATAATCATCATTTAAATTAATTTCGTTTTTATATAAAATAATCTCAGGGAATATCACATTTCTATTTAATTCTAGCTTTCCAGAACTCATCTGTAACCTCTGTTTTACTTTATATTTGTTATATATGTATAAACTCTTTTACAGTAATGTAAATCAGCCTTTAATCGGCAATATCCCTTAAATTTTAGTTAAACTATTATTTTTCTTATATTAATTTCAGAGTTATGATTCTATTAAGCCCTTAATAAAATCCTTCGAAATCAATTTATCATACTATAATAGAAGAAACATTTTGAAAAGAAGAAAAGAAGGATCACAAAATTCCAATTTATATAAAAAAGAGATCATTAAAGGTGAAATCCAATGTAAGACTAAAAATTTTGTTTCCCTTCTTAATGTTAAATTTAAATCTAAATATTAAAATAGAACGCATATTTGATTGGAAAACTTTGATAAAAAACCGTTTCATAGTGTTTCCTTGATTTTCGACTGCAGGAGATATTGTATATGATCTCCATTCAAGGAATTCTTTAAGAAGATTTTTACCCTAAGTAAACCAGTAAAATTTTTTACCAACAATTAATGTTAATCCTCTTTTCCTTGATTGACTTTTTTGTCAATGAAAGTCCAAATCGAAATTTTCATTTTTTTTTCAAAACCTAAAATTTGTGATACTCGAATTATGGGTAGAAAACCTTCGAACACTTGGTTTTTTTTTAAAGATAAAATTTAAAAGTGACACTCCTACACTTCATCTTCTAATGAGCTGAATTTTTCCTTTGATATATTTATTAGTTATTAGAGGAATAAAATAAATTCATCTTATTTTGTTTGAGTGTAAGAACCAAAATCCAAGGTTAGGCAGAGAGGAATTCTTCC
Source organism: Promethearchaeota archaeon (assembly GCA_019057775.1). The sequence goes on along the minus strand of JAHLWT010000167.1, from coordinate 10,135 downwards.
CCCGGTATATATAGGGGGATTAATTCCTTGTTTCAAAATAGAATTTATATTATATCTATTCAAAAGTACTACAGTTTGTCTTTTAATGTGACCTTCTAAGAATTAGGAACTTGAACTGCTTAAACTTAATTTTTAATGAAAAAAAGAAGAAAAAATAATAAATAATTTTTAGGTATTCTAGTAATATTCTGTTTTACAAACGAGTAAAGCAAAGAATCCAAAACCTATGAAATTAATGAAAAAGCTGATAAGAATGTATATCAAAATTGTCATTTGTGAAGATGTCGAATAGATTAAGCTTAATATACCTTGTACCATGGGACTTAGAAAAATTGCAAGTATGATCATACCCGCACTAATAGCAGCAGTTAATAGCCATCCTCCGAAGGCTTCACCTTTGCTCTCTCCAAAAATACCTGAGAGAATTGCAGCTATTAAGGGTGCAATAAGATGGCCGATCCCTCTAATAAGTATACTCAACACAAAAGGATCAAAATTCACTATTACTGCTAAACTCCTTGATGGTAGGATGGTAATTGGACCAAAAAGATAATACAAAATCATTAAGGGTGCAGTCTGTAAAACACTAAATAAAGTATCCAGTGTGTTGCTTATTAGGCTAGAAATGATAAGAAACAAAAAATTAATCCCAACGTAAACAGCTAAACTCAACAAAAATGCCTTAGCAAACACCATATTTCTCAACTACTTTTTTTTAATAATATTTATAATTAAAATAAAAAATAATTGATTTTTAAATTTTAGTGTATATTCTATTTATTGTATTATGTCTATCGCTCTACGTATAATTTTCCTCTTATATTTAAAATTTAATCAATTCTGTTCTGATCTTGCAGATTATCCTCCATAATTTATATATTTACTTTCTCTTCATATATTGATATATAAATGAAAAGAAGTAAAGCTAAATTTGCTCTAGGAAAATTAAAACATGATTACCTATCCCGTTTGCTTTCAAATATAGAAATTCACGATAGTAGGGTAATAATGGGTTCAAAAATCGGTGAGGATGCAGCAATTATTGATATTCCTGGTGATAATTACTTAGTGGTCAAAACAGACCCTATTACCTTCGCTACGGATAAAATAGGATATTACACCGTAAATGTGAATGTGAATGATTTAGTATGCTCTGGTGCTAAACCCAAATGGTTTCAATCTACAATTTTATTACCAGAAAAGAATACTTCAAGAGAACTAATAGAAAGTATCTTTTCTGATATTCAAAATACATGTGATTCTATGGGAATAACTGTTGTTGGGGGTCATACGGAGATTACACAAGGCCTTGAAAGGCCTATTGTAATTGGTTCTTTAATAGGAGAAGTTGAAAAAAGTAAACTAGTTTTAACTTCAGGTGCAAAACCAGATGATTCAATAATTCTGACTAAGGGGATTTTTATTGAAGGAACCTCAATAATTGGGCATGAAAAAGAAAAAGAGCTAAAAAAAAGAGGGTATGATATAACCTTTATTGATAAATGTAAAAATTATCTCTATACTCCCGGGATAAGTGTCTATAAAGAAGCACTTTTGGCTAACCAACATTTTCTCATAAATTCTATCCATGATCCGACAGAGGGAGGAATTTTAACCGGTATTGCTGAGATGGCAATCGCTTCTGAAAATGGTGTAATGATTGATATCGAAAAAATTAAAATTCTAAAAGAGCCTTTAGAACTGAGTAAGATCTTTAATTTGAACCCCTTGAACACAATTTCTTCAGGATCATTATTAATTGCTTTAAATAGTGAAATAAGCCATGAATTAGTAGATCTATTAAATAAAAATGATGTTAATGCTGAAATAATAGGAACAATTATAGAAGAGAAGAAGGGGTTAAGAATTAAAGATGAAAAGGGTAATGTAAAACCATTGAGTTATACCGAGATTGACGAAATAACTAAGATATTTTGATTTAACATTAATATTAACTTATTTTAGTTTATTTAACTAAAATTTTTATTTTCAAAATATTATTTTATATTATAAATAACATAAGTGGTAAATTATGTTATGTAATGCTTACCATTAAAAAAAAACTTATTATTTAATAGCTGATTAAAGTTGGCTTATCAAGAATTACTAAAAATCTTAGAAATCTTGCAAGATAAATCTAATGATGAAGATTATAGCCTTAATATGGTAAATATGGTATTTTTAGATATTTTAAAACAGAACTCTGAAAAATTTGAAGAATTTAGAGAAGATATCATACAAAAATGGCATAGATTTACTCAAAAAAATCTAACTCGGAGCTGGAAAAAAACTTTTACGTCATTTTTTTATTATTATTTTCATGACTTTTTCAATTATTTTCTAAATTTTTTTTTTGGATTTAATGATAAATCGTTAGAACTAATAATTAGGGAAAAAATATCTGACACGGTAATAACTTTTGAATATAATTACACTCTAACAGATCAAGAAGAAGAATACTTTAAAGAAGTGTCACGCAAATTTGATGGAAAATTGTTCTATGGATATACATCATTTCTATCTGGATATTTATTTTTTCTCATTCGTCTTTTAGGATTGATATTTAGAAAATCTATTCAAAAAAAATTTTTTATCCTACTCGAAGGTTTTAAATTAAAAAAGTCTGATAAGGCTAAAAATTTGAACTTTATGATACTCATCAAGGATAGTAAGGATGAAATATTCAATGCCTATTATTGCATGGTTCTATTTTATTTCCTAAAACGATATGAAGGTATACCTGAAGAGTATTTTCAGAAGTTATTAGAAGGAAGAGAAAATTTATATCAAATTGCTTTGGAAGAATACCCATCAGCTAAAGAAAAATTGGTAGACCTATTATATTATTTTTATAAAAAATGCAATCTACTAGGGAGTTTTTCTCCACTATTAGATTTCTTTAATTTCGTGGGATCACGTGTAGAAGATTCTCTTTTTTCAAAAGTGGACATTATTAAAAAAGAATTTTTAGCGAATCTAGATTATTCTGTTGACAAAAAAAATTCTGTTCTAAAATTTTTTGACTTTCTTGATAAAAAATCAACATTATATTCAACTTTTCAAGCAAATAACTTACCTTCTTCAAAATCTCAATTAAATCTATTTCTACTATATATGAAATATTATTTTGGAAGTGGTCTTGAAGCCCTAGAAGTTGGAGATTTACTTTTTCTTCCAAAGATATTTAAAACTACATTAGATCAATATAATAAAAATGAAAGTGATACAATTGGAGCCAATGCTATTAAAAACATAAATAATTTTATGAATTTTCTATCTGCATTATCAAATATTGATAATATCGATCTCTTCTTTCAAAAATTATTCAAAAAAAATGTTTCTCAACTTAATTTTGGCTTTTTTAAAACATTTCTAAAAAGCTTTAACTCAAATTTTTCGCATAATATTGATATTGAAAATGAAGTTCTTTCTGAAAACCCCCTAAACACTCCCTTTACGTTTAATATTATCGTAGATCATATTTGTAGAATTCTATATGTATTAATAGATAAAATTTTCCTAAGAAATTCTCCTGATGACGCCTCTAAAAACTTCATTGATCCTCGTAGTAGATATATTGGAAAAAATATTGCTTTAAGGGTATTAGAACTTTTCGTTTTTCAAGATATAAATTATTCTGATGATGTCTGGCCAGATTACATCATAAGTTTAAATAGGGTTCAGTTAAGAAAGGAAATGGAAAAATTTAATGTTTCAATCTCTAATGAACATTTCTATTCTCTAGAGGAAATAACTAACATAATGGTTACTTATAATATTCAATCCTTTTCAGATCAGCCATTTTTTGAGGAATGGTTAATTTACGAGATCATATTACCCTTAAACAGATTAATTTTACAAATTAAGAATTCAGTGAATGATCCGTCAAATGAAATAGAAGTCTATGAGAAATTAAGTGAATATATACTTTCTGATATTAGTAATAAACAATTGATTCAGGAGTTTAAGTCTTTGTGCCAGCAACTTGCTCCTTTTTGGAAAGAAGTCGAATAAATATAATTCATCATAGTTAATGAATATTAAAAATATCCAAGAAATCAATAAAATTATTCTCAATATCTATGATCGGTAGATTCAAAAATTTCTCATTTTCTTGTTCATTCTGACAGATTAATCCTGAAATCATTTTAATATTGTCGCTTAGTTGCTCATTAATGTCTTCTAAATTTGATACGCATAATACAGTAGGATTATTATTATCTCTAAATCCTTCAGTTAATAATAATTCTATTTTGTTAGACCCTTTTTCTAGCCATACAAGAAGCTCATTAATATTATCCTCCTTTTTATTAAAAAAGATTGCAGTTTCAAAGTCCCTATTTTGAATTACGGAATAAGAAGCTCCAGCTTCCCTGAATAAGTAAGAATCCTTCCCTTTATTATCAATTGGGTGATGTTTTACATTTTTTATAACTGCAATATTATAATTTAGATTTTTTCTGAATAATTTTATAGCTTTTGTAATAAAAAATGTTTTACCTGAACCAGAATATCCGATTATATCAATAACCTTAAATTTTATCACCTGAATTTGAATCGAATACGTTTTAAACTAAATGAGTTTATAATTTTTGTATTGTTCTCAATAGTGATTATACTCTCAATAATTTTACGATGAATAATATGATTTCTATTTTTATGAACCTTAATAAAAAAACATTTTAAAATTTGCTATTTAATATTTATTTAACCAAGATCTTAATATTTGGAATTTAATATTTCTCATGTAAGTCATGCCCAATAGAAAAGAATTTATCATATTTGATGCTAACTTTTTTATTTGTATGCTTCAAATTAGAGCTCGTAATATTTTAGGAAATTTAAGCAAGGCTGCTGAAGATTTAGGTTATGAATACTATATATCTAAAGTGGTTTTGGATGAAATAAAAGCCCCTCATACTTTTTTAGAAAAGATACAGAAAATAGTGAATGTTGAGGAAATTTCAACAAAGGAAATTGACACTATAAAAGATGAATTGAGTAAATATAATATTAGATTTCCTGCTCAAGATCCTGATCTTTCTCTTGTGTTTATCGGAAAAAGATTGATTGAAGAAAAAGATAATATCACTGTCCACCTTGTTACTGATGATTTTAAGCTGGCTAAAAACACAGGATTAATCTATAAAGGCAAAATAAATATTCTTTCACTATCTAGTTTACTTCTAAAAATACAGAAGATGATAACTAATTCTCAAATGAGGAAATATTTCAAGGATATCTGGAAACGGAGTTTGAATTATACTCTTTCCTATATGATAGAACGCTCCAAGGTTTATCCTGCTGAAACAAAAATTATGTGGCTTATTGAAAAAGCGATAGCTGTAACAGAGAATTCCATTATCTCATCAGATATTGAAATAGAAAATCCAGATACGGGCGTGAAGTTTGAAATTGGAGCATCTAAGCATGCCGATGAGATCAATATTTCAGAGAAATACATCGCCAACCAGGAGCTTCCTCAAAGTGAAGAGGAGAAAATAATTGGCATCCAAAAGTTTCTTGAAAATTTGAAGATTTCAAGGGAATATGTAATCCGGGCTAGAGAAGCAATAATCAAAAGTGAAACAAAAGATGCTGTTCAATTTTTAAAAAAGGGGAATAGATTTCTAATCTCTTTATTACAAGTTGCCTCTGGACAGTTAACAACTATTAAGGATTATGAGATTGTAGAACAATTAATTTGCTCTGAAATTAGCAAAACGGAATTCTTACGAGCATTTTTACTAGTTTCTATTGGAAGAATTAACTTAGCTATTGACTCACTTGAAAGAGCAGCCTTATTTTCTATTCTAATTCATAATTATAAAACTTGTTTGATACTCAATTATTTAAAAGCCCTAATTTATCTATTCCACGGACTCTTTAAAAGTGCTATAAGTCAATATAATTTTACTGAGCAGTTAGCTGATATTTATGAAGATGATAAATTAAGACTCAAATGTATGATCGGGAAAGCGATAGCACTTTATATTCAAGGTGAAGATGGGAATACTGCGATGGAAATTATGGAAGAAATCTCAGCAATGGATCTAGATGAAAATTTTCTGGATGCTATAATTGTATTTAGTGAACTAGGGGATTATTTCTTAGCCTTGGGACATTCACAAATCGCTGTAAATCTTTATAATCTTGCGTTAGAAATCTCAATTGATTATAAATTGACTTTTAAAAGTGAGATCTTAATAGGTAAACTAAAAAGAGCATATATCTCTACAGTTTTAGATGGATATTCAGCAGATGATATGGTTGATAAATTAGATATCTTATTAGATAAAGCTTATATGATTAAAGATGTTGATAAATATAATGAAGAGATTAAAAAAATATCTAGTTTTAATTCATTATTTTATACTCCATTTACCTACATCACAGGTAAAAAAAAAATAGTTTCATTCTCAGCCCTCCCAAAAGAACTTCAAGAAGATCACCTAGAGGTTGTTTATTTTGAGAAATCAGAAAAAATTAAAGATCAATTTCTTTTTATTGTTTACCACTATGAATTAGGATTATTAGGAATTAAAATGAAAACGAGCCAAAAGGTAACTGGTATTGCTGAAAATTATACACTAAGGATAAAGCCTACAGCAAAAGCGAAAATCTATAAACCTGATGAAGCACTACGAAATAAATTTCTAATTCGGGCAATTATAGAAATTACAACTAAAGATCAAGTTCAAATAACATATTCGCTTCCGTCATTCTTTAAACAATTAAATCTTTGATTCTTCATTTTTATAAAAATATGATAAGAAGGTAATAACTTATTAAAAAAAGGATTATTCTATTTTTAGAGTTAGATTTAAATATAGTTATGTGATAAAATCTAATTATAAAATTAAAGAAATTGAATGATAATTATGTCAGTTGATTTAAACATTTATGCCTTTTATTATAATACACCTAATGACGAATCTATGATTTTACTAAAAGCGAATTTAGAAGAAATCTGTTCCCAATTATCAGAAATTGCTAAAAGTTTTAATCTAGAAGATAAGATTCCTACAATTGAAAAGCTAAGAGAAAAAATAAACGATCAAGGATATTATAAAGGAATAACAGAAGATTTTGTTGTTTATATTCAACAAAGCAATATTAAATTTGATATAAAATCAGTTTCATCCTTATTTAAAGTTACTGCTCAAGCTAAGAAGAATTAACACTGCTAATAGTAAAAATATTAACCATTGACAACAAATAACTTGTCCTTTCTCTCGCTGATTCCCTGTTGTGTGCCACCAATTACTCGGGAAAAAATTAACTCTAATTTTAAGATTCATATTTAAGTTATTTCGTGAAACTCCAAACTCCATTTTCAAGTTTAAGTGGTTTTTTATAGGAATCTAATTCTTTTTCAAAATCAACTTTTTTTTTGATTTCAGGTTTTCCTTCCAAATCTTGATTATCTTCTCTCCAATAATCTCTTAAACCTTTCAAAAGAGTATTAATTTTCTGTATTACTTTTTTTTCAATAAACATTCCAGACTCATCAATTGATTTTAATCGATAATAGATATTTTTACAATTCATTAATCTTTATAACTCCAATTTGATTTTCAATTATAGAACTTACTTCCTCCTTTGTCAATTCTCCATTCCATATTTTCAAAAGAGATTTGTATAATTCTAATGTTGATAATAAACCCCATTCATGAGATTCAGAAATATTTATGATTTTTTGATCAAAGAAATTCCCTCTTTCTTCTGGTTTTATATTTCTATAAGAATTACAAATGAAGATTTGCTTAATCTTTTTTACACTTTCTTCTTCTTTTTGCAATTCCTCAAGATGCCATTTATACATCTGAGATATGTTTCTTTCATGAGCAATATCCTTTAAACCCTTGATTTCTGCTATGATTTTTGTATTTTCTGTTTCGCATAACAAATCTGCGCGATCGACTGTTTGGGTTAAGTTTTGGAATCCTAAAAATGAAATAATATTAGATATGCTATTTTCCAAAGGTTTACCATATCCATATAATAAAATTTCATAGGTTTCTATTTTTTGTATTTTTTCCTCAATGTTATGTAATTTACTAATCAAACTTGTCTTATTAAAAGGATCATAATCCTCTATCCATTTAGGTTTTTTAATTGGTATATCAAAACCTCGATTAAATAACTCAAGTTCAAATTTATTAATATTAATTAAACATGTCTCTATAAAATCTAATTTAGAAGAGGGATGTGGTAAAAAAATTAAAAAATTATTTTCATATCTAACAATTAAGGAGATTATATTTCCTTTTTTGTTCTTTACTAATCCATAAGAATTGTTTGGTAATTCTTCTGATTTTATCGACCATTTCCAATGAAATGGTCGAAATTTTTCAAGGAAAAGCAATTTAGATAGAGAATAATTAGGATTAATTAAAATAATTTTATTTCCTTCCTTATTAAATGACTTAGGAATCCCTTTCCATAAATTGGATATTAAATCAAAAGGATGAGCCTCTTTATTCACTGCTGGTTTTATTACAGAATTAATTTTAGAAGCAAAAATGAATTTTAATTGCTTTAATTCCCCAGATTTTAATTCTAATAAAGCTTTTGTCTGATCATAATTGAAAGAATACTCATCCTCGAAATTAATAAAGAAAATATCAAAATCTTCAAAGTTTTCTCTATGAAAAGAATTCCAATGAACTTTTTTTACACTTAGACCATCAGGAGCATTTATTTTATCTTCTTGTTTTTTATGACTTATTGTATCATCTATAATTAAACAATTCCACTTATTCATTTTTATTTTAAGATATTTAGTTTTTATTAGATTTATCTCGTCATTTTTATTCTATTTATTTTTAAATAATAGCATTATTAATAAAATAATTTAACTTTTTAAATAAAAGAGATTTAAGGATTAATAACATCATATAGAAGAATTTTTTGAATTATACTCTTTATATTGTTTCTTGGCTTATAATTCGGCACAATTTAAAGTCAGAAAAGATACCTCCAATTGCTAATAAAATCAAAGATTAAATTTATTTAATTATTAATTCTCTGTTATCGTTTTCTTCATATATAAATAATATAAGAATCCACCCAATAACTTTAAAAAATCTATATTAAATTAAATATCATTAAAATTTCCTTTCTAATTAGTTTAAAATATTGTAATAAGCAGTTTAATTATTTTCTTTCAATAATTTCTATATTGACAAGATCACCATCTTTTAAGCCTAATGGGACAGCATATTTTTTTATTATTGTAATTTTTAATGAGGTACTTGAATAAATTTTTAATTCTCTAAGAATATAGATATTTTTTTCAAAATATTCATTTTGTCTTGAAATTCCTAAAATTTTTATCCCAATTTTCACACCATGTTTTAATTCTTCCTTTTCTTTTACTTCTTTCTCAAATATCAAATGTATTTTACTGAACAAATATCTGATCTGAAAACGACTTCAATATAAATTTAATTATCAAAAAATTATTTAAACTTTTAATTAATGCGGACTCATGTAAAGTACACTATGCTACAACAAGCAGCTAAGCTATGCTTTGCTGAAGCTACACTTCAGTAAAATTTAGTTTGTATACAGCTTCACCGAAGGATACATGTATGAAGTTAAAAATACTATAGAAGATAATCCCACTAATTTTCAATTATAGGGAAAAGTAAATATTGTTGGAGGTACAAAAAGTTCAGGAATGACATTTGAAAAAGATGAAGTAATACGAAGAAATTTAAAATAAAGTAATGAACTTGAAATAAAAATTAAATTACTTACGAGAGCAGAATAAGAAACATAATAAATTGTCAAAAATTATAAGATATTATTTTCATAAATAAACTTATTTAAAGAAAGACAAGATTTAAGTTCTTCTTTCACTCTTATTTCGTTGGCTGATCTTAAGAGGATCAAATTATCAATATCAAGAATTATGATTAATAACATTTGCGTCATCTGGAAATGATATAAAATATCGCCGAAGTAGCCTATAGAATTATTTAAGAAAAATAGAAAAATTTTTGAAATGATTTAGGAGCAGTTAAAGCGAATTTTGTTATATTCTTCTAAGATCTATCAAAAAATATAACCAACCGGCATTAATGCCTTTTAGGTCATCACACAATTTTTTTTCTTTTACTTATTTTGT